>NZ_JBLWFH010000006.1:0-291868 GCF_050306235.1 Glaciecola sp. 1036
GTGGTGGACGCAGCAAGGCTTGAACTTGCGACCCCCGCCTTGTAAGGGCGGTGCTCTCCCAACTGAGCTATGCGTCCGTCTTTTCGTTGATGCTGTTGGTCTGTGTCATCAAACAGTGGACGCGTATTATAGAGTTGGAGCGAGCAGTGTCAATACAAAAATATGAAAAAATTTATAAGCGCGTAATTTTCGAACAGTTATGGCGTTAAATTTGTAAAAAGCCCTTCCTCAGCGCTTTAGAAAAAGGCCGAAAACAAGTAGAATGCGCGCATCAATAAATTAGAGAGAAAATCATGTCGGTAGTTACCCGTTTTGCACCAAGCCCCACAGGTTATTTACACGTTGGCGGTGCAAGAACAGCCCTTTATTCTTGGTTGTTTGCTAAAAGCCAAGGTGGAAAATTTGTACTTAGAATTGAAGATACAGATATAGAACGTTCAACTGAGCAAGCTAAACAAGCTATTTTAGATGGCATGTCTTGGTTAGGTTTAGATCATGACGAAGGGCCTTTCTATCAAACGGAACGATTTGACCGTTACAATCATTACATTGATTTGCTACTTGAAAAAGGTTTAGCATATAAGTGTTTTATGTCCAGCGCAGAATTAGACCAAATTCGTGAAGAGCAAGAAAAACGAGGTGAAAAACCGCGTTACCCTGGTACTTGGCGCGATCGCACTGATCATCCTGAAAATCAGCCTTATGCAATTCGTTTTAAAAACCCACAAGATGGCGAAGTAGTTTTTAAAGACCAAGTAAGAGGCGAGATCCGCATTGCAAACAGTGAATTAGATGATTTGGTTATTCGTCGTACCGACGGTGCGCCGACCTATAATTTCTGTGTAGTAATTGATGATTGGGAAATGGGTATTACCCATGTTGTGCGCGGTGAAGACCATATCAACAACACACCACGTCAAATTAATATTTTAAAAGCCTTAGGTGCTCCTGTACCGGATTATGCCCATGTATCTATGATTTTAGGCGATGATGGTAAGAAGTTGTCAAAGCGTCATGGTGCAGTGAGTGTTATGCAATATCGCGATGATGGTTATTTACCTCAAGCGCTGCTTAATTATTTGGTGCGTTTAGGTTGGTCTCATGGTGATCAAGAAATCTTCAGTCGCGAAGAAATGATTTCGTTGTTCAGCTTAAACCACATCAGTAAATCAGCCAGTGCATTTAACACGGAAAAGCTAGTTTGGTTGAATCAGCATTATATAAAAACCTTGCCAGCCGCTGAGGTGGCAGAACATGCACAATGGCATTTTGATCAGCAAGGCATTAATACTGAAAATGGTCCTTTGTTATCTGAAGTTGTGTCTATTCAAGCAGAAAGAGTTGATACCTTAAAAGAATTGGCAGAAATCAGCCGTTATTTCTATGAAGATTTCGAAGAGTTTGATGCGAATGCTGCGAAAAAACATCTACGTCCGGTAGCTAAAGAACCTTTACTGTTAGTGCAGGAAAAGCTGAAAAACATCACTGAATGGCATGCAGAGAACATCCAGTCAGCGATTAATAGCACTGCTGAAGATTTAGGCGTTGGCATGGGTAAAGTAGGGATGCCATTGCGAGTCGCTGCCACAGGTTCGGGCAATTCTCCTTCGTTAGATGTTACCTTAGCGCTCATTGAACAAACTAAAGTTGTTGAAAGAATAAACAAAGCGCTTGAATTTATTGAAAATCGAGAAAATTCTTAAAAAAACCGTTGACATAAATCGGTCGGATGCCTAGAATGCGCCCCGCTGTCACGGAACTGTAGCAAATAATACAGCTCCATTGACTGGGGCTATAGCTCAGCTGGGAGAGCGCTTGCATGGCATGCAAGAGGTCGGCGGTTCGATCCCGCCTAGCTCCACCAATAATCCGATGACAGTAATTTTGCGTTCTTAGTCCCATTCGTCTAGAGGCCTAGGACACCGCCCTTTCACGGCGGTAACAGGGGTTCGAATCCCCTATGGGACGCCAAAATTTATACACAATCGCACTAGGCCGCGGTTGATGTTACAAAAAGGTTTAGTCCCATTCGTCTAGAGGCCTAGGACACCGCCCTTTCACGGCGGTAACAGGGGTTCGAATCCCCTATGGGACGCCATATAATAAAAAAGCCACCTTTCAAGGTGGCTTTTTTATTATTTGCGTATCTGTAAGATATGAGAGGCCCTTGGGTTCGACAACTTTGCGTTTAAGCAAAGTTGCACGCGCAATGCGCGCCCGTAGGGGGATTAAAATGCTTAGGCATTTTAATCATGAATCCCTTGGTTGATAAACTTAAATGCATTACGTGGCAACACAGGTGGCTTTTTTATTATTTGCGTATCTGTAAGATATGAGAAGCCCTTGGGTTCGACAACGTTATCTAACTAGACTCATTTATGACAACATTTCAAACACCCCAAATCATTTTAGCGCCTATGGAAGGCGTGGTTGATCATCTCATGCGTGACATGCTTACGCGCGTGGGTGGGTTTGATTTATGTGTGACAGAATTTGTCAGAGTGGTCGAAAGCCTATTACCTGAAAAAACCTACCATCGCATTTGCCCTGAACTCTACAATGACTCTAAAACACCTTGCGGCGTGCCAGTGCGGGTTCAATTATTAGGTCAACATCCTCAATGGTTAGCGGAAAATGCCGTGAGAGCCATCGAGCTTGGCTCATTTGGGGTTGATTTAAATTTTGGTTGTCCAGCTAAAACTGTGAATAAATCAAAGGGTGGGGCGGTTTTATTGAAAGAGCCGCAAACCTTGTATGACATTATCAGTGAAGTAAGAAAAGCGGTTCCTTCAGAGCATGTGGTAAGTGCAAAAATTCGTTTGGGGTTTGATGATAAATCCCTAGCATTAGAAAATGCAGACGCTTTACAAGCTGCGGGCGCTAATTTACTCACAGTGCATGCAAGAACCAAAACCGAAGGCTATAAGCCGCCAGCCTATTGGGATTGGATTGCTAAAATCAGGCAAATAGTACAGATTCCCGTTATTGCCAATGGTGAAATTTGGTCGGCAGAAGATGCGATTAAATGCAAAAAACAAGCGAATACGCCACATATAATGTTAGGGCGAGGCGCACTAGCCTTACCCAATTTGGCTAACACTATAGTAAACAACGAGGCCCCCATGACTTGGGACCAAGTAAAACAACTCTTGGTGGATTATTCTGGCTATGAAATTTTTGGTGATAAAGGCCGTTATTATCCAAATCGAGTTAAACAGTGGTTGGGCTATATGCAGCGTCAATACACTCAAGCCAGCGAATTGTTTGAGCAAATCAAACGTATGCAGGATCCGCAACAAATTCTCTCTGTATTAACCCAAGCTTAATCCATTCGTCCAAATTTTTCGGATGAAGCTATATCTGACTTGCTTTGAATCCCTGAAATCCTTATCTTAGTTGTATAACAATAAAAACGACAAACTAAGGAAACCCTATGCGAAGCAAGTCAAGTATGCGAATGCTTGGTGTCTCGTTGGCAATTTCGACGTTATTTTTAACCGCCTGCGGTGATGACAAGAAAGCCCAGCAAAGTGCCCAAGATAATCCGTTCCCTAGCACCTACCAACCCATTGAATCTAAACCTGTGGTTATTACCAACGTCACTATTCTTGATGGGATCGGTGGTAAAATCGACAAAGGCGCTATTTTGCTCGAAGATGGCAAAATAGTTGCGGTGGGAAAATCCGTAAAATCGCCGTCAGATGCTTTGGAAGTGGATGGCACTGGTAAATGGGTTACTCCAGGGATCATTGATAATCATAGTCATTTGGGCGTTTATCCTTCGCCTAGTACCCATTCTCACTCTGATGGCAATGAAATGACAGGTCCAGTGACCGCAGAAGTGTGGGCCGAGCATTCAGTTTGGCCACAAGATCCAGGTTTTCAACGAGCCTTGGCTGGCGGTGTAACTAGCATGCAGCTTTTACCTGGTTCTGCGAACTTGTTTGGTGGACGAAGCGTTACCGTTAAAAACTTACCTAATAGAAGCGTGCAGGACATGAAATTTCCCGAAGCACCTTATGGAATTAAAATGGCCTGTGGTGAAAATCCTAAACGCGTTTACGGTAGTAAAGGCGGCCCAATGACCCGAATGGCAAACGTTGCTGGTTATCGTAAAGCTTGGATAGACGCACAGGAATACCGTAAGAAATGGGATGCATACAATGCTGCGTTAGAAGAAGGAAAAGCTGGAGAAGCGCCAAAACGTGATTTACGCATGGAAACCCTCGCTGGCGTGTTACGAGGAGATATTTTAGTTCACATGCATTGTTATCGTGCTGATGAAATGGCGGTGATGATGGATGTAATGAAAGAGTTCGATTATAAAATCGGTACCTTTCATCACGCAGTTGAAGCTTACAAAATCTCTGACATGTTAGCAGAAAATAACGTCTGTTCAGCCATGTGGGCTGACTGGTGGGGCTTTAAAATGGAAGCCTATGACGGTATTCGTGAAAACATTCCTATGGTGCATAATGCGGGCGCTTGCGCCATAGTGCATTCCGATAGTGATATAGGTATTCAACGGCTAAACCAAGAAGCTGCAAAAGCATGGTCTGACGGCAAACGCGCTGGTATCGATATCAGTCAAGCGGAAGCATGGCAATGGTTATCAGCCAATCCTGCAAAATCCTTGGGTATTTTTGAACACACTGGTTCATTAGAAGAAGGCAAAAATGCTGATGTAGTGTTGTGGACGGCAGATCCTTTCTCCACATATGCAAAAGCAGAAAAAGTATTTATCGATGGTGCCATGGTATTTGATTTAAATAACCCAGAGCTACAGCCAGTAAGCGATTTCGAGTTAGGCCAAACATTTTTAGGAGGTGCCCAATGAGACATTTCACTAAAAAATTAAAAGCCGTTTCTTTGGCGATAATGACTATTTCAATGAGCGCACAAAGCTTGGCTGAAGATATTGCCATTACAGGCGCAAAAATTTATACCATGGGTGAAGCAGGCGTTATTGAAAGCGGTACTGTGTTAATTAGCGATGGCGAAATTAAACAGGTTTTAGATAGTCAAAGAGTGCCAAATGGATATCGTGAAATCGACGCGACTGGCAAGGTTGTCACCCCCGGGTTTATTGGCGCGTTAACTAATTTGGGCTTGGTTGAAGTTGGTATGTCCGCTGGGACAGTAGATGCTAGAGCCGGCGCTCATCCGGTTAGTACTGTAGGTGCAGCCTATGATGTGCAATATGCCATAAATAAAGATTCAACTATAATTCCTATTACCCGTATTGAAGGTTTTACCTCAGCTATTACTGGCATGAGTGGTACCGGCCAATTGTTTAATGGGCAAGGCGCTATTATTGGTTTAGAGCCCGGTTTCAATAGCACCTTGAAAGCCAAGGCGTACGCGCATGCTGATCTCAACAATAATGGTGCCGATAGAAGCGGTGGTTCACGCGCTTCTTTGTGGGTAGCATTAAATCAAAGCTTGGAAGAGGCCGGTTTTGCTGCCAATTATGAATTTAGCCCGACTAAAGCATGGGAAGGTTGGATTACTAGTGCTGATGCAAAAGCTTTAGCACCTGTGATAAGTGGTGAAATCCCTCTATTGGTAACTGCAAATCGCGCTGCCGATATTCTGCAAGCGCTAGCATTGAAAGAAAAGTTTGCTAACTTGAATTTAGTGTTAGTGGATGCCACTGAAGGTTGGCGTGTGGCTGAGCAAATTGCGGCTGCAAATGTGCCTGTGATATTAAATCCAGAAGATAATATGCCGTCAGGTTTTGATCATCTTGGCGCTACTTTGGAAAATGCCGGTAAATTGCATGCTGCAGGGGTAAAAGTCGCGATTGGCATGAACACCCATAACATTCGATTAGCCGCCCAACACGCGGGAAATGCAGTGGCTAATGGATTGCCTTATGAAGCAGGCTTAGCATCTTTAACTTCCAATGTTGCCAGTATTTTTAATGTGGATAATATGTTGGGTAGTCTAACCCCGGGTATGCGCGCTGATCTTGTTATTTGGTCCGGTGATCCATTAGAAGTGACTGAAGCTGCTGAGGTAGTCATTATCAATGGTGAAGAAATTGAGATGACGTCACGTCAGATTCAATTGCGTGACAGATATTTGAACCAAGATAAGTCTAAGCCGGTGAGTTACAGGTAGGGCTTCCACTAAGTCATCCCGCCGCTTCAATTTCGTCATCCCGCCGAAGGGCGGGATCTTGCGGTTAATTCAAAGAGATTGCGACCTGCGTCGCAATGACGGGGAAAATAATACGTCATCCCGCCGCTTCAATTTCGTCATCCCGCCGAAGGGCGGGATCATGCGGATAACTCAACGAGATTGCGACCTGCGTCGCAATGACGGGAAGAAGTACCGAAGGGCGGGATCTCCCAAACCACCCATCAAGGTAAAATAATCGCCTCAAACTTCGGTTTAATAAAATCCACTATCATGGGTTGGGCTTCAGCCACAGGATGAATACCATCGTTTTGCATTAATTCAGGTTTTAATGCGATGTCTTGTAGAAAAAATGGAATCAAAGGCACCGCATATTCGTCTGCTAGTTGCTGATAGTTGTTGGTAAACATTTCACTGTACCGACGCCCATAGTTAGTTGGAATTTGAATCTCTTGCAATATTACTTGCACATCTTGCTCTTGGGCGAGTGCAATTTTTTGTGCGAGATTCTCTTTGATTTTATTCGGATTGTGCCCTTGAAGACCATTGTTTCCGCCTAATTCTATATAAAGATGGGTGGGTTTATGTAAAGACAGTAACCGGGGCAAACGGGCTAATCCTCCATCAGTAGTATCGCCACTAATTGCTGCATTGATTACTTCTATGGGCGCTTGCTCCTGTTTCCAACGTTCTGAAAGCAAATATACCCAACCTTCAGGTTCAGTTAATCCATAGGCTGCGCTTAAGCTATCGCCCAATATTAGCAATTTATATTTGTTTACATTTTCGGTGTCGCTTAGTGCTTGATCTGAATGAACATTAACGGAGAATAAAAGACTAACTGAAAGTAATAATATTCCTATTAATTTGTTGAATTGTTTTTGCACGCAAATTGATCCTGACGTTGAGAAAAAAAACACTATGAGTACTACCCCTACAATGATTGAAACAAAAAGTCTTATTAAGAAAGTGAATACGAGCGAAGGTTCCCTACAGATCCTTCAACCTATTAGCTTTGAAGTCAAGTCTGGTGAAACAATTGCAATCATTGGCGCATCTGGCTCAGGAAAATCCACGCTTTTAGGTTTGTTAGCAGGGCTAGATGAAGTAAGCGGAGGTCACATTTTTTTAGACGGTGAGCCCTTACATGAAATGGATGAAGAAGCGAGAGCCAGACTGAGGGGCGAAAAAGTCGGCTTTATTTTTCAAAGTTTTATGTTGGTTCAATCCTTAACCGCGCTTGAAAATATCATGTTGCCTGCAGAAATTGCAGGTATGGACAACCCTAAAGAAAGAGCGCAGAAAATTATTCAGCAAGTAGGGTTAGAACATCGCGCCCATCATTTTCCAAATCAACTGTCAGGTGGTGAGCAACAACGTGTTGCAATCGCTCGAGCCTTCATTACTCAACCTAAGATCTTGTTTGCTGATGAGCCAACTGGAAACCTCGATTCTGCGAATTCGCAAAAAGTAGAAGACTTGTTGTTTAAAATGAATGATGAGTTGCAAACCACGCTAGTCTTAGTTACCCATGACAATGAACTAGCAAAGCGCTGTCAACGACAATTGAACATGAATGCTGGAACCCTCACAGAGGTCACTCAACCGCTTAAAGTGATAGCGGGAGGCGAATAAATGGGAATGTCGTTTTCGTTAGCATGGCGGCTTTTCAAACATGAAGCCAAGCGTGGTGAATTAACCATTATTTTATTGGCCATTGTTCTGTCAGTTACATCTGTGCTGGCGTTATCTTTGTTCAGTGAAAGATTACAACAAGCTCTTACTGACAGGTCGGCAGAGTTTATCGCGGCTGACAGTCAGTTACGTTCAAGAAACCCAGTACCTGACGAATGGATTCAAGAAGCTAAAAATCGTGGCATAGATACCGCTTTTCAGCTGTCTACCCGTTCCATGGTGTTTAACCAGAATAATTTGGCTTTATCAGACTTGCGCGCGGTAAATACTGAATATCCTCTTAAAGGTACAATCAAAATTACTGACACGCCATTTGCCACTGGATATGAAACTCAAAATCGTCCACAACCAGGGGAAGTTTGGATTGATTCTCGCTTATTACAACTTCTAAAAGTAGATATTGGTGACCAAGTCGATGTAGGGGATATCAAACTCACAGTAGCGAACATACTAAGTGAAATTCCTGATGCTGGTTTTAGTGTTTTTAATACAGATCCAATGTTGTTGATGTCCTCTGACGATATCGCCGCCACAAATATCACTGGACCGGGAAGTCGGGTTAATTATAAATATTATTTTGCCGGTGATAGGGGTGAAATAGAGTCGTATTACGATTGGTTAAGACCACAGTTAGACAGAGAATTGCACCGTTGGCAAAGTATTGAAGATGATGATTCAGCAATTGGGCGCTCAGTCGCACGTGCGGAGGAATTTTTCTTACTGGCGAGTCTTCTTGCCATTATCTTAGCAGCAGTATCTATTGCAGTTGCGGCTCAACGGTTTAGCCAACGACACTTTGATCCTGTGGCGATTATGAAAACCCTTGGCGCAAGTAAACAAATGGTGCGCCGCATCTACTTAATTCAAATTTGTTTTATTACAGTGTTAGGCATTGTCATAGGTATTATTGTCGGATATCTACTCCAACTCGGTGTGGTTGCTTTACTTGCTGATGCTGTTCCAGTTGCTATTGATACTTGGTATTGGCGACCAGTTGGGATTGCGGTATTTACAGGCATTACTTGTGCCTTGTTATTCTCGTTATATCCATTGCTGCAATTATTTTCAGTACCGCCGCTGCGCGTATTACGCAAGGATATAGATGCCACCTTGTCATCCAGAGCGTTACAATTTGTCTTTTCTGGCAGTGCAGTTTTCATTTTAATGATGTTTTACAGTGGTGATTTTCAAATCAGTGCAATTTTGTTTGCCTCAGGCGCACTATTAGTCGCTTCTTTGGTCGGGATGACTTATCTATTAATTTTAGTGGGTAGAAAATTCGGAACAAGCGGTATAGGTGCTTGGACCCTAGCTTGGGCTCGAATTCGCCGACGTGCGATGGGGAACTCAGTGCAACTGATCAGTTTTGCCATCACCATCATGTTGCTGTTAGTCGTGTTGGTTATGCGCAATGACATGGTTAAACAGTGGCGAGAGCAATTACCTCAAGGTACCCCAAACTATTTTCTCTCCAATGTGAGTGAAACCCAAAAAGAGGGTTTGGTTCAACGTTTTGAAGAATTTGACGTTGAGTACCAAGATTTTTATCCGGTAGCCAGAGGACGGTTCGTTGCCGTTAATGATGAAAATATTCGTACTGAAGTCTCGAAAGAGGGAGATGAGCCAGCGCGAGAAGGCCGCAGAGGCTTAGGACGCGAAGCTAACTTATCTTGGAGTACCACTTTACAAAAAGGCAATGAAATCGTAGAGGGGCAATGGCATGATGATTGGCAAGAGGGTGAACCTGTGCCGTTGTCTATTGAAAAAGAAATTGCTGAACGTTTGGAAATCAACATGGGAGATCAATTGACTTTCAATGTTGGTAGCGAACAAATCGTGGCTACTGTCACTAGCATTCGATTAGTTGACTGGCAAACCTTGCAGCCAAACTTCTTCTTTGTTTTACATCCCAAAGCGATGGAGAATTTCACCCCTACTTATATCACTAGTTTCCATTTAAAGGATTCTCGAAAGTCTGAAATTTCGAATCTAATGGCACCTTATGCCAGTGTGACTCTCTTTGATATTGACGCTCGCATAGACCAACTTAGGGAAATCATTGATCAAGTGTCAATGGCTGTGGAATTTATCCTAGTGCTTGTATTAGTCGCAGGTTCTTTGGTACTAATCGCACAAGTTCAAGCCAGTATGGACGAGCGCTTACAAGAGTTGGCAATTTTGCGTACGCTTGGCTTACGAGGCAGTCGAATTCGTTTTAGTGTCATCAATGAGTTCTTAATTATTGGTGTAGTTGCAGGTTTGATGGCAGCCATGGCCAATGAATTCAGTTTGTATCTGTTACAGACGCAAGTGTTTGAGATGCCGTTCAATTGGCATTTGGAATATTGGATCATAGCACCAGTGGCTGGCGCCTTAGTTGTAGGGATTTTGGGAGCAATAGGCTGTTGGCGCTTATTGTCGTTGAATACCAGCAGTTTATTGCGAAAAATGGTGTAACGAAAAGGTGATGAACGCACTTATAAATCAAGTGCGTTCAAAGCTTCAACTAAGGTTGGATAATGAAATGTAAACCCTGCGGTTTGTAATCGAGCAGGCAAGGCTTTTTGTCCATACAACACCAGTTCGGACGACTCACCCATAATAAACTTCAACACGCCAGCTGGCACCCTGAAAAAACAAGGTCGTTGCAAACGTTCGGCTAATCGCAAGGAAAAAAAGTGATTTGTGTTGGGGTTAGGAGCGGTGATATTGAAAGGGCCTACGCAATTTTTATCATGAATCAAAAATTCCATTGCTCTTATCATGTCTTCTAAATGAACCCATGGCATATATTGTTTGCCTGATCCAATAGGACCTCCAAGACCAAGCCTAAATGGAATCAACATTTTAGCTAGCGCACCACCTTCATCCGCTAATACTACGCCAGTGCGTAACAAACATACTCGAGTATTGGCCTGCAACGCAATTTCTTCCCACTTGCTACATACTTGATGGCTAAATTCATCATGGTAGTCAGTAAAGTCTTCGGTGATAGGCGTATCGCCCTGTCGACCATAAATTCCTACTGCACTACCACTAATAAATACATCCGGTGGATTCTCAGCTTGATTAATGAGATCAACCAGGTGTTGGGTTATGTCCCATCTAGAATCACAAATAGCGCGTTTTTGCTCATCTGACCAACGTTTATCCGCAATGGGTTCACCGGCTAGGTTTACTATAACCTCATATTCATCTACCTGAGTTAATTGGTCCAGGGTGATTATATTAGGTTTATCGCCCAGCAAACGACGGGTTCTAGAAGGGTCTCTCGATACCACAGTAAAATCGTTTTTGTTTTCGGTTCGCTTAATAAAATGTCGACCGATTAACCCGCTACCACCTGTAATTAAAATTTTAGCCATAACTTATTCTTTAATTTAATCTTTTTTGCATGATAAGGTGAGTGAAACAGAATCCGAAAAACGCAAAGCATGAGGTTTATCAACTTCTACTTCCGCATCAGTTACCCAAGGATGCTCAGCAGCAATAGCTAAAACGTCAGCGGTGAGTTTTTCTAATAATGAAAAACGATTATCTTCCACTAACCGAATAATAGCTTTTGTAATGACTTTATAATTCAGCGCATCTTTCATATTGTCTGTGGAAGTAGCCTTTTTCGCGTCGTAGTGAATAACGACATTGATGACAACATCCTGTTGATTACGTATTTCGTCATCATTAATGCCAATATAGGTGCGCAAACGTAAATTTTTGATGCGAATAGTCGCTAAATCAAGATTCATTATCTGTAGTATTCCTTTTATTATTTTAAAGCTTTATGCTAGTGCCTATGTTGTTAGAAGAGTTTCAATATGGATTTTAAATCTCCTACGCTGAAAACCCTAGTTGTATTGGCTGCACTAGTTGTTGTGCTAGCAGGCATTAAAGCAGCTTCGGTAATCGTTGTGCCATTTTTATTATCTGCATTTATTGCGATAGCCGTAAGTCCAATTATTAATTGGCTTGCAAAGTATAGAATACCTCGCTGGATATCGGTCACTATAGTTATACTTATACTGGTTGTAATTGGTTTTATGTTAGCCGGACTAATTACTCAATCGATGGCCGAGTTTAGGCAAAATTTGCCCGTTTATCGAGAGCAACTGGCCGGTGAATTTGCTTGGGTAATTGAAAAACTGGCATTGTTAAATATCAATTTAGATAAAAGCCTTATTACTTCGTATTTAGATCCTGGCGTCGCGATGAACATGGCGACCAATATAATTTCCGGCATGGGCATAGTGCTTTCTAACGTATTCTTGATTCTTTTAACCGTTATTTTCATGCTGTTTGAAGCTAAATCAATTCCGGCTAGAGTTCACGTAGCCATGGCTGACCCGGAAATGAAAATGACTCATATTGACCGATTTTTAGAATCGGTAAATCAATATTTAGTGATTAAAATGCTAGTAAGCTTGGGCACAGGTTTCTTTATCGGTGTTTGGCTTTATGTTCTAGGTGTTGATCATTTTATGCTGTGGTCAGTGTTGGCCTTTATGTTGAATTTTATTCCCAATATAGGTTCCATCATTGCAGCGATTCCTGCGGTATTAATGGCTTTTGTTGAATTTGGCTTTGCTAAGGCTGGACTAGCAGGGTTAGGATTTATAGTGGTTAATACGGTTATGGGCAATATGGTTGAACCTAAGTTTATGGGCAAAGGTTTAGGTCTATCGACACTAGTCGTGTTTCTGTCTTTAATATTTTGGGGATGGTTACTAGGCACTGTAGGTATGCTGCTAAGTGTACCTTTAACAATGGTAGTGAAAATCGCATTAGAAAGTCGAGAAGAAAGCAAATGGCTTGCGGTTCTGTTGTCTGATACAACACCGGAAAAACTAAAGGCAGAAATCGATAATGCTTAGCGCTAAGCCATACTTATATTTATGAAAAATATTCTAAAGAATTTTGCGGCAAAGCCTCCTTCAGACAAAATCGCCATTTGTGTGGTTTTGCTGTTGATGGTTGGCGTTTTTCCCATGTTTTGGGTTCGAGTACTGCAAAATAATTGGATTATGGCACTCTTAGATGCGGTTATTGTATTCTGTGGATGTGTAGTTGGGGTATTGGTTTACCATGGAAAATATGTTGAAAAACTAAAATTTGTTCTCGCACTATTTATCATTCTGGCAATGTTGCTCACGTCAATTTACGGCAACGCATTTAACCTGTATTGGGTTTATCCTGGCACCTTGGCAGTATTTTTTTTAATAAAGCCTCGAATTGCTTTGCTTTTAAATATCCTAATGGCGTTTGCATTGTTGCCAATATTGTCAGATAAGGTTGAATTAAAAGATGTTGCGACCGTTTACGCCACGCTAATCCCCAGTATTTTATTTATCTTTTACTTTTCCAGTGAATTAAGACGTCAGCATGAGCTACTCAATTTGCAAGCAACGCAAGATTTTCTTACTCGCGCAGGCAATCGTAGAGCTTTTGAAAATGACGCTAAAATATGTGTGGATAGCTTTAAACGCTATCAAATTAATAGCAGTTTGATTCTATTCGACATGGATCACTTTAAAATGATCAATGACAAATATGGCCATGCTGTCGGTGACGATATTTTAAAAGAAAGCTCTAAATTGGTTTCGTTGCGCTTGAGAAGAACTGACAAGCTTTATCGCTTAGGTGGAGAGGAATTTATTATTTTAATGCAGGGCGCTAGTGCAGAGAATGCGCAGACCTTAGCCAAAGATTTACAAGCCTATGTGGCTAAAAAACGCAGTGAAGAGTTACCTAAATACACCATGTCATTTGGCATCGCACAATTAACTGAAGGGGATACAGTGCTTTCTTGGGTTGATAGAGCGGACAAAGCGCTCTATCAATCGAAAGACGCAGGTAGAGATAGGATATCGACCCTTTAAGGCAACACGTATTTAAATGGTTTAACTGTTACCTCAGCATAAACATCTGCCGCCACATAGGGATCAGATTCCGCCCATTGTTCAGCATCTTGCAAAGAATCGAATTTAGCAATTACCACAGAGCCAGTAAAACCTGCTTCGCCTGGATTTTCACTATCTATGGCGGGGGTAGGTCCAGCCACAAGTAGTCGACCTTCATCTTTTAACGCTTGAAGACGAGCAAGGTGGTCTGGGCGAGCCGCTAGCCTTTGGCTTAATGAACCTTGTTTATCTTGTGCATAAATTACATAGTACATTTTAGTGCCTTATTCGTAATGAGTCGCAGCTTTCATAGTAGATACAAATTCACTCAGTGCTTTTTGCATTGCCTCTGGATTATCTAAGTGTTCTGCAATAATGTTTACTGTCGCAGATCCGGAAATTGCACCAGCAGCGCCAGCTGAAATCGCGGCTTTTACTTGTTCTGGTTTTGAAATTCCAAATCCTAAAACAGGTGGGGCAACACCATAAGTGGCTAATTTATCAATAAGTGCACTTGCAGGAATATCTACTTCAGTTTCAGTACCTGTAACGCCCGCTCGACCTAATAAATAGGTATACCCACTGGATAATTCAGAAATAGAGGCAAGCGTTTCATCACTAGCGTTAGGTGGTGCTATAAGTATTTGTTGAATCTTGTGCGCTGACGCAATTTGGTTAAAAGAAGCGACTTCTCGAATGGGAACATCAGCGATAAGAATAGAATCAACGCCGGCTTTTTCTGCCATTGCATAAAAGTTATCAACCCCACGCGCTAAAACAAGATTGCTATACAACAAAAGACCAATTGGAATGTCTTTATTTTGAGCACGAATTTCACTAATAATATCCATGCAATCTTGCGGTTTTATGCCCGAAGATAGCGCACGAATACTGGCTTTTTGAATTGTGGGACCATCAGCAATGGGGTCGGAGTAGGGGATGCCTAGCTCTAGTCCATCTGCACCCGCATCAATCAAGGTTTGAATAATCTTAATGCTGGTTTGTTTGTCTGGGTCTCCTAACATGACAAAGGGTATGAATGCCCCTTGCTTGTTTTCTTTTATTTTAGCAAACATGCCACTGTAACGGCCGGTGCCATCAAATTTAGAAACTGCCATTACAATTTGTCTCCCAATATTTTAGTTACATGAGCAAGGTCTTTATCCCCACGACCAGATAAATTTACTACGATAATGGTACCGTCTTCGGCTTCTTCTGCCATATTTAGCGCATGGGCTAATGCATGAGAGGATTCTAGTGCGGGAATAATACCTTCTTTGCGAGCAAGTAATTGGAAAGCGTTTAGTGCTTCCTGATCTGTTACCGCGTAATACTCTGCTCTACCTATGTCGTGCAAATACGCATGCTGAGGGCCAACCGCAGGGTAATCAAGACCAGCACTCACCGAATAAGATTCTTCAATTTGGCCAACTTCATCTTGCATAATAAAAGTATATGCACCATGCAAAATCCCTTTGGTTCCTTTGCAGATTGTAGCGCCGTGTTCTTTAGTATGAATGCCTTTTCCAGCAGGCTCTACGCCCACAAGACGTACTGATGGTTCTTCGATAAAATCTGCAAACATGCCTATTGCGTTTGAGCCACCGCCCACGCAGGCAACAACCGCATCAGGTAAACGACCTTCTTTTTGCATAATTTGTTTACGCGTTTCTTCACCTATCATGCGGTGATATTCACGGACTATGGTTGGAAATGGATGAGGACCCGCCGCAGTTCCTAACAAGTAATGTGCTTTGTCATAGTTAGCAGACCAATCACGAAGGGCTTCGTTTACCGCATCTTTTAAAGTGCCAGAGCCCGAATCGACAGGAATAACTTCCGCTCCCATTAAACGCATTCTGAAAACATTTGGCGCTTGTCTTTCTACGTCTTTCGCGCCCATATAAATGCGTGCTTTTAAACCTAATAGAGCACAGGCCAATGCTGTTGCTACACCATGCTGTCCGGCGCCTGTTTCTGCAATAACTTCGGTTTTCCCCATACGTTTTGTCAGCAATGCTTGACCCAATACCTGATTGGTTTTATGGGCACCACCGTGCAGTAAATCTTCTCGTTTTAAATATAATTTTACCTTGGGATTAGCCACCAAATTACGCGTTAATGTCATTGCCGTAGGGCGACCAGCATAATCGGTCAGCAAGGATTTAAATTCTTTTTCAAATTCTGGGTCTTCTTTAGCATCTAGAAAAGCTTGTTCTAGCTGATCAAGGGCAGGTATCAGAAGCTCGGGTACATACATACCACCAAATTCACCAAATTTTGTTTCTAATCTATTCATATTTCCACCAATGTAGACAACGCTTATGCTCTTAGCGCTGTAAATAATGCTTCTAGTTTAGTTGCGGATTTTTCACCAGGATTGTCTTCAACCCCGCTGTTTACATCAATGATGCTGGCACCAGTAGTAAATGCGCTTAGCGCATTTGTGGGGGTAATGCCGCCCGCTAAAATAAAATGCTCTGAAACCTCTTTTGACAATTGTCGCCAATCAAACGCTTGGCCTGTGCCGCCTGCAGCTGTTGAGGTTTTGCTATCAAATAGCCATTTATCAATATTATTTAGATCAAGGGTCAAATCGTCTGCTGTTTGATCTATGTGAATGCCTTTAACCTTCCAGATTTCACAGCCATCATTTAATAACAATCTTAGACTATCGATATATTCTTGATCTTCATTCCCGTGTAATTGCACTGCGAAAAGCGCTAATCGATTAGCAAGTTCTGCTACCTGAGTAATGGCCTGATCTTGAAATACACCCACAAAGTTAGTGTTTTGAAATTCGTGTACAATTTCTAATGCAGTTTCTGGCGCTACATAACGAGGTGATGCAGGTACAAAAATCAATCCTAAGAATGAAACAGGAAACGAAGAAATCAGTTTGGCTTGTTCAATACTAGTAACGCCGCAAACTTTTACTTTACCGTAGGCTAGTTGCTGCACGGCTTTTTTGACATTCGGTTGCGCCATTAAGGAACTGCCAACCAGATAGCCATCGACCAAATGATTCAATCGAAGTAAATCTTGATAAGTGTATATGCCTGACTCGGATATAATTACGCCATCAAAATTGGCATCAGAACGTATGATAGGCACCAATTTTTCAGTCATTGCTAAATCGGTACTAAGATCCCTTAAATTACGGTTGTTGATACCAATGATTTTCGCACCTAAAGCAAGTGCTCGGTAAGTCTCTTCTTCATTACTGACTTCGGTTAATACATCCAGCGCTAAACTGTCTGCGATTTCGTGTAATGCTTGGTACTCGTCATCAGTGAGTACAGATAACATTAATAATATGGCATCTGCATTGTGATATCTAGCACGATAAACCTGATAA
This sequence comes from Glaciecola sp. 1036, assembly GCF_050306235.1. NCBI lineage: Bacteria > Pseudomonadati > Pseudomonadota > Gammaproteobacteria > Alteromonadales > Alteromonadaceae > Glaciecola > Glaciecola sp. 1036. Next base: position 17,089 of record NZ_JBLWFH010000006.1, read on the forward strand.
GGGCTAACGAAAAAATCTTTATTCAAAACAGGTTGGTTGACGCGAGATGTCACGTAATCAAGGTATTCAAACTTTCCTTGAAAGTATTTTTCATCTGTCAGCACTGAAAAACATGCCGCTTCGTCTGTATAGGCATCAATGATTTCGTCTAAATCAAAATTTTCACGAATCAGTCCTTTAGAAGGAGATGCTTTTTTACATTCAAAAATAAAACCAGCTTTGGTTTTATTTAAGGCATCAAAAAAAGATTTTTCGGATTTAACCAATGTCGATTGAAACGTCTCTAATGGCAACTGTTCTTCAAGCGATGTTAGTTCGATACGTTTGTCGGCAACAATTTTATCTAGTACATTTGCCATTAGCTTGCACTCTCCGTGCTGATTGATGCTGCTTTTTGGATAACTTCAAGCGGCGCTCCTGACATCATGCTCGTCATTGCCATGTCGTAGCAGTCAGCTAAACTATCGGCTTTTTCATTAACCCATAAAAGCGCCGCCGCGTTTACTGCAATAGCGTCCATATGCGCTTTTTTACCCTTACCAAGCAAGGCTTTTTCAATTAAACCTTTATTTTCATCAGGTAACCCGCCTTGAATATCAACTAAATGCGCTTCTTGGGCTCCAAAGTCCTTGGCGGTTAGTGTAATTGGTTGGATGTCGCCATTTTTAATTTGCATTGCTGTTGTCGGACCGTGAATAGCGATTTCATCTAAGCCAGCGCCATGAACCACTAGTGCATTTTTGTGTCCTAGCGCGCTGAGAACATCGGCATAAACCGGCAAAAGCCCTAAGGTGTAGACGCCATAAACACCATGAGTGGGTTTAGCAGGATTGGCCAAAGGGCCTAAAATATTAAATACAGTTCGTGTTTTTAGCGCGTTTCTTACTGGCATTACATGCCCAACACCGGCATGATAATTTGGAGCGGCTAAAAAACAAAAGTTAGCTTCATCTAAGCACTTTCTCGCAACTTCCGGCGACATCATTAAATTTAGCCCGAAGCTGGCAAAAAGATCAGAGGAACCGGATTTACTTGAAACACTTTTATTTCCGTGTTTCGCAACCTTAACACCACAAGCCGCTGCGACCAAAGCTGCGGCACTTGAAATATTAATCGTGTTATGACCGTCACCGCCAGTACCCACTATGTCACTAAAAGCATAATCAGGACGAGGGAAAACCTTGGCATGATTAATCATTGCACTGGCCGCACCGGCAATTTCTGATTCGCTTTCACCTTTGGTTTTTAATCCAACCAAGAGGGCAGTTATCTCAATTTCACTGAAATTTCCCTGCATCACTTGGCCAAATAAAAATTCTGCCTGAGCTAGGTCAAGGTCTTGGTGAGAATAAATACTCTCTAACAATGTTTGTTTGTCCATGTTAAGCATTCTCTTTAACTGAAGTTGTTAAATACCCCAAAGCTTGTTTCAACAAGGTGCTTCCTTCGCAGGTTAAAATTGATTCAGGATGAAATTGAAAGCCGAGCATCTTATCAGTTTGATGCAATATCGCCATAGGTAATCCGTCAATATCTGCGATAACCTGTAAGCATGATGGAACATCTTTTGCCGCAAGGCTGTGATAGCGGGCAATGCTCATGGGGTTGGAAAAATTACTAAATATTGGATGCTCATTATGTTGCATTAACGATGCTTTGCCGTGCATCACGTATGGTGCGCGGCCAACCGTTCCGCCATAATGATTTACGATAGCCTGATGGCCTAAGCAAATCCCTAGTACCGGATATTTCCCCGCCACTTTATCAATGAGTTCGGGCATACAACCTGCGTTTTCAGGTGCTCCAGGGCCGGGACTAAGTAATAAAACACAAGGACCATTTTTAGAGGCAGTGTCTAATGCGTCTAAGATGGTGTTTAGGGCAACAGTGTTTCTATAAACATTTAAGTTAACGCCTAAAACGCGTAATTCATCTACTAGGTTGTAGGTAAATGAGTCTTGATTATCGAGAAGAATAACTTGTAAGTGTTCCATTTATTTCCCCTCAATCGCTTGGTTAGCAGTTTGAATGGCATTAATCACTGCTTGAGCTTTAGTTCTAGTTTCATCTGCCTCTGATTGCGGTATTGAATCTTTTACAACGCCTGCGCCAGCTTGAATATAGGCAGTGTCGTTTTGAATGAACGCACTTCGAATAACAATACAGGTATCAAAATCACCTTTACCATTTAAATATCCAACGGCACCGCCATAACTGCCTCTGGTGCATTTCTCTGTTTCTCGAATTAGCGTCGCTGCACTGATTTTTGGAGCGCCAACCAATGTGCCCATATTCATGCAGGCTTGGTATGCGTGCAAAGCATCCAAATCTGGTCGTAATTGGCCTACCACACGAGATACCAAGTGCATCACATGACTATACCTATCGACCTTGAGCAGATCTTTAACATGGCGAGAACCTGGCGTACTCACTTTAGCGATATCGTTTCTTGCTAAATCTACTAGCATAATGTGTTCAGATTTTTCTTTTTCATCCAACCGTAAATTAAGTTCTAATCGGCTATCCAAATCTAAATCGATGCTACCGTCTTCTCGTTTGCCGCGGGGCCGGGTTCCGGCTATGGGATAAATTTCCACTTGATTGTTAGTCGTATCATATTTTAAAGCCGACTCTGGTGATGCGCCAAAAATAGTAAAGTCTTGGTCGGTAATATAAAACATGTAGGGTGATGGATTGGTTTGTTTTAATCGCTTGTAGGCTAACAATGGCTGTGGACACTGTAACCGGAAAGTGCGTGAAGGCACTACTTGGAATATATCACCATCAAGAATGTGTTCTTGTAACTGGGCAACATCTTCACAATAAGCTTGGTCAGATTTATCCACCAATAATTCTGATTCGGGTGATTTCACTGGCTCAAAAGGTGTAACTTCTGTGGATAAAATTTGTTGATTCAATTGCTCTAAACGCTGGTTTAGAGCGAAATAATTTTGAGCTACTTGATCACCGGAAAATACGCCACCAAGTAATTCAGACGTTTTTTCATGATGGTCAATAAGAAGTAAGGTTTCAGCTAAATAAAATACATAATCAGGACATTTATTTAAGCCAAGGGGAACCTCTGGTAACTGCTCAAAAGTCGCAATTAGGTCATAGCCAAATATCCCCGCTAAAAAGACCGCGTGCTGGTCATCTCTAATGGGGTTTATGTTGTCTTTGACACATCGTAAAACATCTAACACACCAGGCTGTTTTAATCTTGTATCTTCATCGGTATCTGTTTTTGGACTTGAATACTCAACAACTATGGTTTTTTCAGTTGACGAGCTAATGAAATTACCTAGCTTTTGACGTAACAATGGCAAAATCGATTTACCATTATCTGTTAAAGCAGTAATCACTACAGTTTGCTGCTGGCACTCAATGCGTAGGGCAGCGTCAATTAACACTAAGCTATTTACGTCGTCTTTACTGTCAATTTCAGCGGATTCTAGTAATACTGAATTGGTACCACAAATCTGCTTATATGCCATCAGCGGATCAGCGACATAGCTGATGGTCCGTTTGATGGTTTCTACTGTTCCAGGTTCATTCCCCAGTGCTGACAAACTCATTTATTTTCCTTTCTTATCAGTGCTTGGCTAATTGTGAGACCATCATGAATCTGAGATACAAAAAAGGCCCTACAATTGGGCCTTGGATTACACACGTATGACGTCACCAGAGCCCTCAGGGTCTAGTCCACCACCAGATTTTACGCATGCTTGTTGTATTCATTATGTTAATATGTCAATTAAATGCTGTTTTCTAACTCTATATAGAAGAATACAAAAAGGCGTTTGTGTCAACCAGCAACTTATAAAAATAAGCAATAATTAATGTCAAAAATTACAGAACAACAGCCAAAAGTAGATTTACACAGTCACACCAAGTACTCAGATGGCAAATTAACACCAGAAGAGTTGGTTCTTAGAGCCCAACAAATGCAAGTGGATATGTTAGCGATTACTGATCATGATTGTGTAGACGGAATTTTACCGGCACAAGTGGCAATTAATAAGCATAAGCTTAAATTACAACTTATTTCAGGCATTGAAATATCCACTAAATGGCATGGATTTGAAATTCACATTCTAGGATTAAACGTAGATGAACAGCATCCTGCATTGCTGGATATTATTGAGATGCAACGCAAGACCCGAGTTGAACGAGCCGAAGCCATGGTAAATAAATTGGCTTTTTTAAACATTTCAAATTTGTTTGAGCGAGTCAAAGCAAAAGCTACAGGTACATTGTCTAGAGTGCATATTGCGCAAGTGCTTGTAGAAGAAGGTATTTGCAGTGATATACAGCAGGCGTTCAATAAATTTTTAGGTGATAAAAAACGGGCGTATGTGAGTGCCAATTGGCTAACCATTGAACAGGCAGTGGATGTGATTCATCAAGCGGGCGGGATTGCATCTTTAGCGCACCCTTATCATTATGATATGAAAGCAAAATGGTTACGCAAATTATTCGATGCTTTTAGTCTAGCAAAAGGAGATGCAACTGAGGTTGCACATCCTAATGTATCTCCAACCAAAACTGCTTTGATATTGGCGATAGCAAAGGAAAAGGGACTTCTAGCTAGCATAGGATCAGATTTCCATGGACCAAGTCGATGGAATGAATTAGGCCGAAAACTGCACTTACCAGACGGAATTGAACCTGTGTGGGAAACATGGGCGAAGTAAACAGATTACCTCGTCTATATTTCTGTTATACTTAAAAAATAAACACGAATAAACGGCCAAAAGCGCTTGGAAGGGACACAAGATGAGTCAGTTTTTTTATATTCATCCTGATAATCCTCAGCCTAGATTAATTCATCAGACATGTGAATTAATCAATGCAGGGGAGGTGATTGTGTACCCAACGGATTCTGGCTATGCCATCGGGTGTCAAATGGAAAATAAAAAGGCACTTGAGCAAATTTGTCGCATAAGAGATATCAGCAAGGAACACAATTTTACGCTCATGTGTCGTGATATGTCAGAGCTTTCTGTGTATGCAAGAGTGGATAATACGGCATTTAGGCAAATTAAAAACAACACTCCAGGCCCTTATACTTTTATTCTTAAAGCGACCAAAGAAGTGCCCAAGCGTCTACAAAATCCAAAACGCAAAACTATTGGCATTCGCGTGCCACAAAATAACATTGCGTTGGCGATCCTTGAAGAGTTAAAAGAACCTTTGATGTCAACAACGCTGATTTTGCCTGGTGTAGAAATGGCCGAATCTGATCCCGATGAGATTCGGGATAAGTTGGAAAAACGTGTGGGGCTTATTATCCATGGTGGCTATCTAGGAGAAGAGCCAACCACGGTTATCGATTTATCTGAAGGCACCAGTGAAGTTATTCGCTATGGCGTAGGCGACGCTAGCCCTTTTGACGTGTAATACCTATGGTTGAGCAAACGGATAAGCAACAACTTAATCAATCGCCAACCCAGCAACAACCGCTGGCGCTTGCCTTCGTCAATGGCGAAGCCATCATAGAAAAACCAGAAGATTTATATATACCTCCAGAAGCCTTGGAAGTTATTTTGGAGACTTTCGAAGGTCCGCTAGATCTTTTGTTGTACCTCATTCGCAAGCAAAAATTTGATATCGTGGAATTACCCGTTTTGCAGGTCACCCAACAATACATGGAATATGTTGATGTGATGACAGACGTCAAATTAGAACTGGCGGGGGAATATCTGCTAATGGCGGCTATGTTAGCGGAAATTAAGTCCAGATTACTGTTACCCAAACATGATAATAGCGAAGAAGATGAAGACGATCCGCGCGCAGAACTCATTCGGCGCCTTAAAGAATACGAGTTGATAAAAAAAGCCGCGGAAAAACTGGATGAAGCACCAAGACAACAACGGGATTTTTTTGTTGCTCAAGCGGCCACAAGTGACAACGTGCAACCCATCAAAAACTTACCTCAGGTGAGTTTGCAGGAATTAGCCTTGGCTTTTGCTCAAGCGATGCAACGGGCAGACGCTTTCCAACATCATCATATTCAAAAAGAGGTGTTATCAACCCGCGAACGAATGAGTATGCTGTTACAACGCTTAAAAAGCGATCGTTATTTAGATTTACAGGAATTACTCGATTCATCGGAAGGAAAAGCTGGTGTTGTAGTGACCTTTATTGCCATTTTAGAATTAGTTAAAGAAGGCTTAGCTTTATTGGAACAATCGCAACCCTATGCAAATTTATATGTAAAATTGGGTGAATATGAGTAAAATCTCCGATCTTCAACTTAAGCAATTGTTAGAGGCTGCAATTTTTGTTGCAGATGAGCCTTTGTCGATTGAAAAAATGCGCGCCACTATTCTCAGTGGGCTCACTATTTCTTCACGGCAATTAAACAAGGCATTAAGTGAACTCGAATTGGACTATGCCCCTCGTGGTATTCAGTTGATTAAGGTTGCCAGTGGTTATCGTTTTCAATCCAATACGGGATTGGGGCAATTGCTAAGTCGTTTATGGCAAGAAACTGTGCCTAAATATTCTCGTGCCATGATGGAGACTCTGGCGCTGATCGCGTATCGACAACCGATAACACGTGGTGAAATCGAAGAAATTCGTGGTGTCGCGGTGAGTAGTAACATTATGCGAAATTTATCTGAAAGGGATTGGATAAAAGTGATTGGTCACAAAGAAGTGCCAGGTAGGCCGGCTTTGTACGCGACAACAAAAACGTTTTTAGATTATTTTGCTTTAACATCATTGTCTGAACTACCGTCAGCCGATGATTTTGTTAACCAACAGGTGGAAACTGGATTGGATACCCCGGAACAAGCAGAACAATCGCAAACTATGGAAAATGAACAATCTTCAGAATCAAGCGAACGGCTAGATTCTGATCAATTACACTAAGTACTTATGTCTGAAAAACTACAAAAAATCTTGGCCAACAATGGCGTCGGCTCGCGAAGAGAAATGGAAAAATGGATCGAGCAGGGGCGCGTATCAGTAAATGGCAAAGTGGCTACCTTAGGCGATCGAGCTGAAGAAACAGACCAAATCCGAGTAGATGGCCATCTTATTTCTAGGCAAAAAGAAAAGTCTCCTTGTCGTGTGCTCATGTACAACAAGCCAGAAGGTGTTATTTGTTCAGCAAAAGATCCAGAAGGTCGTCCAACTGTTTTTGATCGTTTACCACCTTTGGTTGGGCAACGATGGATAGCGATCGGACGCTTAGATATTAATACCAGTGGTTTGCTTTTATTTACCAATGATGGAGAGTTGGCAAACCGGTTAATGCACCCATCTTACGAAATAGAGCGAGAATATGCCGTGCGCATTTTTGGAGAAGTTACGCCCGCCATCTTGCGCAACTTAGCCAAAGGCGTTGAACTTGAAGATGGGCTGGCTAAGTTTGATTCGGTAAAAGTAAAGCCGAATGAAGAAGAAGCGGTGAATCATTGGTATAATGTGACGCTTAAAGAAGGACGTAATCGTGAAGTTAGACGTTTATGGGAATCTCAAGGCGTAAAAGTTAGCCGATTGATTCGTATTAGGTTTGGTAACATTGAAATGTTTAAGCGCCTTCCTCAAGGTACTTGGTTAGAAATGGATCTAGAGCACGTTAATCAGCTTCGTCAAATGGCCAAATTGTCAAATGAAACTGAAACTAAAGTGCATACCATGGAACAGCTCGACCACACTAAATTAAGCAGAATGCGACGCTCTTTGCGCAAAACCAAACAAAACAAAATGGTTGGCCAGCGTCACAGAAATAATTCGCGAAAAAAATAAGCGGTAATTCATGCGATTAGCTCTTGGATTGGAATATCAGGGTAATGCCTATAAAGGTTGGCAGAGACAGTCTCATGTACCTAGTGTGCAAGCCCATATCGAAAACTGTTTAAGTCAAATCTTATGCCATGACGTCGAGGTAGCCTGTGCCGGACGAACCGATGCTGGGGTGCACGCAACCAATCAAATCGTGCACTTTGATACCCAAGCCGAACGTCCAGATAAAGCCTTCACCCTTGGAATGAATGCCTTGCTACCACAAGATATTGCGATTAATTGGGTAAAGCAGGTGAGTGAGGATTTTCATGCGCGATTTAGCGCCACCGCAAGGCGATACCGCTATATCATGTTTAATTCAAAAACAAGACCTGGCATTTTTACACCAGGGGTTACACATGTGCACAAATCGCTAAACGCTGAACTGATGCATCAAGCGGCACAGTGCTTAGTAGGGGAGCATGATTTCACCAGCTTTAGAGCTTCGCTGTGTCAATCAAAAAGTCCCTTTAGGGATGTCAAAGAAGTGTCTGTCACTCGCACCGGGCCCTATGTGGTATTGGAAATTTGTGCAAATGCATTTTTACATCATATGGTGCGCAACATTGTAGGCTCATTAATCGAAATTGGGGCTCAGGAACAGCCCGTGGATTGGATGCAAACTTTATTAGACGCCAAAGATAGAACCTTGGCTGCAGCTACCGCTAAACCTAATGGCTTGTATTTGGTCGATGTTACTTATCCAGAACACTTCGAACTTCCTAATTCTGAAATGGGTCCCTTGTTTTTGTTTAAGTAAGTCATATTTAACCAGATACTGATCTGATTTCTATGAATTTTGTTTTTTCTGAACCCTTTATGTGATTTAATTGTCCGATTATTTTCGCCGTAATTGGCTAAAATCTAAAACAACTATAAGAATTAAGTGATTTACAGGATTATTAAATGAGCTGGATCGAAAAGATACTGCCGAAAACCAAGTCGTCTATCAAGAGTAATGTACCAGAAGGTATCTGGACAAAATGCGGTTCCTGTCAGTCTGTATTGTATAAATCAGAACTGGAAAAGCTGTTAGAAGTGTGCCCAAAATGTGGTCACCATATGCGTATAACCGCAAGAGCACGTTTGAATGGTTTTTTAGATACCAAAGATAGAACTGAAATTGCGGCCGATTTGGAGCCTCAAGACGTACTCAAGTTTAAAGATTCTAAGCGTTATAAAGATCGTATAAGCGCGGCACAAAAAGCGACTAATGAAAAAGATGCCTTGATCGTAATGAAAGGCTCTATCAACGGGTTACCGGTAGTTGTTGCGGCCTTTGAGTTTTCTTTTTTAGGTGGCTCAATGGCGTCCGTGGTAGGCGCTAAATTCGTTGCTGCTGTTAATGCTGCCATAGAAAACAACTGTCCATTGGTATGTTTTTCTACCAGTGGTGGTGCGCGCATGCAAGAAGCCTTGTTGTCACTCATGCAAATGGCGAAAACAAGCGCCGCGCTTGCTAAACTTAGCGCTAAGAAATTACCTTATATCTCGGTTTTGACCGATCCAACCATGGGCGGTGTATCTGCCAGTTTGGCCATGTTAGGCGATATAAATGTCGCTGAGCCTAAAGCGCTTATTGGATTTGCTGGGCCAAGAGTTATCGAGCAAACGGTAAGAGAAAAATTACCTGAAGGCTTCCAACGAAGTGAATTTTTGTTAGAAAAGGGTGCGATAGACTTAATTGTCGATAGAAGACAAATGAAAGACACCTTGCACCGAATTCTTGCTAAATTACATGGTAATGCGCCTTCACAGACTAGCCAGTTACAAATAGAATCAGACGAATAGTATTAACTGAATGAGCAAATCGCTTTCTCAGTGGCTCGATTTTATTCAACGAAGTCATCCAAAAGAAATTGATATGGGGTTGTCACGGACAGCCCATGTTTTTCAGCAGTTGTCTCTTAATCTCGAATATACCAAAATAGTGACGGTCGCCGGCACAAATGGCAAGGGCACAACGTGCAGAACCATTGAGGCCATCACCCAAGCATCTGGATTTAATGTTGGCGTATATTCTTCTCCCCATTTAATTGATTTTAATGAACGAATTCGTATCAATGGCGACCAAATCCATGATGACAAACTTTGCGAAGCTTTCGAATTAGTCGATCATGCAAGAGGCAATACATCGTTAACCTATTTTGAATTTGTGACATTAGCAGCATTAGTATGTTTTGCAAAGCATGAGTTAGACGTTATTGTTTTAGAAGTGGGATTAGGTGGGCGTTTAGACGCCGTTAATATACTTGATGCGGATGTGGCTAGTGTCACCAGTATTGGTTATGACCATCAATCCTGGCTTGGCGATACTCTTGATCAAATTGCATTTGAAAAATGTGGTGTAGTAAAGAGTAAAACCAAGGCTGTACTGGCATTTGACGCAGAAAAACAAGGTATTAATTTACCTCAATTGTTATCAGACGATGTTTGGATGCTCGGACGTGACTATGATATTCACGAGTTGCAAAGGTCCTGCTCATTCACTATTCACCTAGATCGGTTAATTCCAAATATAGAACAAAGTGAAACAACAATCCTTTACACATGGAATAACGAACAATTACCCGCTCAAAACGTAGTTACTGCTATTCTCTCGTGTTGGAGACTCTATCAAGTATTGTCTGGGAATAAATCTGAACCTTTGAAACAATTATTGTCGAATTCCAATAGTCTTAAGCAAACCATTAGCGATATTCGGATTGCTGGGCGTTTTCAACGAATATTTGATGCTCCTCAGGTCATAGTTGATGTTGGACATAACGCTCAAGCTGCTGACTATTTAATTGATAAGATTAAACGTATCAATAGTCACAATATTCACTACGTAGTTGGAATGCTAAAAGATAAAAATATCGAACAGACGTTAACAGTAATGGCTGATATTCCGGCGCATTGGTATGTGTGCGATCTGGAGGGTGACAGAGGTGAAAAGAGCACTCGTTTGAAAAATGCGTTAGCCAAGGTTGAGTTAAAAAGCTTACAATGTTTTTCATCTGTAGATTTAGGCTTAAAAACAGCACTTGAGCAAGCGTCTTCAACTGATATGATATACGTATTCGGATCCTTCCTTACAGTTGCTCAAGCAATACAGTATATGCAACAGCAGGATAAATTGAGTTCATGACTAGTGCGTTAAAAAATCGTTTGGTAGGTACAATCATTGTCGTCGCTTTGGTTGTAATTTTGTTGCCTGAATTGCTAGATGGCGAAAAGCAGGTAAACAATCAAGCATTTTTAGATGTGCCTGAAATGCCGCCTGAGAAAACCATTGATGAGGTCGAAAAACTAGATGTTGAAACTATCAAAAGTGTAGCGACTCGGCCAATGGAAATCGTTGATGAAGAACCTGTAGATGATGTATATGCGCCGGATTCAGAACCAACCGATGGCGCGGCATCAGCTGAAAACCTAAAGGATCCAGAGGCCAATACAGAGATAATACAAGCCACAGAATCAACAACCGAGCAAGTCACTGAACCTGAGCCGGAAATTCAAGTCCAAGATTCTGGTTGGGTGGTGCAACTGGGTAGCTTTAGCAATCAGGCAAATGTGAAAAAACTCATTAGAACCCTAACCAATGCTGGCTACAGAGTCTATAGCCGTCCCATAGAAACTAAGGTAGGTAAACTTACTAAAGTCTTTGTTGGGCCTGAGTTAGAAAGATCAGAGTTAGAAAAAGCCATACCTCATTTAAAGGAATTAACCGGATTAACCGGAAAAATTACTGAATTTGAAGTTAGCGCTCAGTAATCTTATTTGGTAAACTTCGCGCCAGTTTAAGCGAGTTCGCTTTTAACAGCGTCATCTTTTGGAATCGATTAAAAAATGAATTGGTTTGATTTTACGATATTAGCCATAATTGGCTTGTCCGCAGTAATCAGTATCGTAAGAGGATTTATTAAGGAAGCTGTATCCCTTGTCATATGGGTCAGTGCATTTTTTATCGCAAAGCAATTCTATCCTCAATTAGCCGTTTATCTTACAAATTTCGATGATGTTTTGATTAGAAACGGGGTTGCAATTGCACTGTTATTTGTGGGAACCCTAATTGCAGGTGCGCTGATAAATTACATTATTTCACAGTTAGTTAAAGCCACAGGACTTACCGGCACGGATAGAGCTTTAGGCGCCGTTTTTGGTGCATTGAGAGGTGTACTTATCGTCAGTGCAGCCTTGTTCTTCCTTGACACTTTTACTGGTGCTGCAGAAGCTCAATGGTGGAAGTCTTCAGTACTAGTTCCTGAATTTGGTTTTATAATTGAATGGTTTTTTGAATTTGTGAAGCAAAGCTCAAGCTTTGTGACACCTTAGCTATAGGTTAATTCTATGTGTGGTATTGTTGGTATAGTCAGTAAAGAGCCGGTTGCTCAAGCACTTTACGATGCTCTTATTGTTCTACAACATCGAGGCCAAGATGCAGCTGGTATAATGACCATCGAAAACAATATGTTTAATTTGCGTAAGGCAAATGGATTGGTGCGTGATGTTTTCCATACACGCCACATGAAACGGCTAACCGGTAACATCGGCATAGGTCATTGCCGATATCCAACCGCAGGTTCATCCAGTTCTGCAGAAGCGCAACCATTTTATGTAAACTCTCCATACGGCATTGCTTTTGCGCATAATGGTAATTTAACCAATGCTTATGAGCTACAAGACGAAGTGTTTAAAATAGCTCGTCGTCATATTAATACAACTTCTGATTCAGAGTTGTTATTAAACATCTTTGCTCACGAATTACAAAGCAATGCAGCCTTAAAAATTGAACCGGATGATATATTTGATGCCGTCAAAAAGGTTCACAAGAAAATTAGAGGTGCTTATGCCATAGTGGCTGCAATCATTGGCCATGGCTTGGTGGCCTTTCGGGACCCACATGGTATTCGTCCATTAGTACTAGGCAAACGTCACACTGAGAATGGTGACGAATATATGGTTGCTTCTGAGAGCGTTGCCTTAGACATTGTTGGTTTTAAGTTTATTCGAGATTTGGCGCCTGGAGAAGCTGTATATATCACAGAAGAGGGTAAGTTATACACCCGTCAATGCGCTGAAAATCCTGTATGTAACCCATGTATTTTTGAGTTTGTTTATTTTGCCCGTCCTGATTCTTTTATCGATGGTGTGTCTGTTTATGCATCTCGTGTCAATATGGGCCGAATGCTAGGTGAGAAAATTAAACGAGAATGGGCGGATCTTGATATAGACGTTGTTATACCGATACCAGAAACTTCTATGGATGTAGCTCTGCAAATTGCAACAACTCTAGGCTTACCATACCGTCAAGGGTTTGTGAAAAACCGCTACATCGGCAGAACATTTATCATGCCAGGGCAAAAAATGCGTCGTAAATCAGTTAGACGTAAGCTAAATGCAATTTCTTCTGAATTTAAAGGCAAGAATGTATTATTGGTGGATGATTCAATAGTACGGGGTACAACGTCAGAACAAATTATTGAAATGGCGAGAGAGTCTGGTGCGAAGAAAGTGTATTTTGCATCCGCAGCCCCTGAAATTCGATTCCCGAATGTATATGGCATTGATATGCCTTCGGCGGTAGAGCTTATTGCCTATGGTCGTGAAGCCGATCAAATAAGAGATTGTATTAAAGCCGATGGATTAATTTTCCAAGACTTAGATGATTTAACCCAAGCAGTTGCAATAGAGAACGAAAATATCACTAAGTTCGAAACATCTGTATTTGATGGTAATTACGTGACTGGAGATGTAGATCAAAGCTATTTAGAGAAAATTGATAAGGCGAGGGGAGAAGCCACTAAGAAAATCCCGCGAAAACAAGCCGAGTTGACGAATCTAGAAATGTACAATATGGATAACGACTAAGTCGTTTTATATGATTTAAAAACAAAAAAGCATCCACATTTGTGGATGCTTTTTTGTTTCGTAAATTACATGTGCTGTGGACCCAAGCCCATACTCCACAAGATTACCGAAGCAGCCATTAAGATAACCATCAACACTAAGCCACAAGTGACCACTGAACTAGAAAAGATAAAGCCCTTTTCTTCAGGGATATGCAACATTATTGGTACGCCGGTATAAAGCAGATATATTGAATAGGAAAGACCAACCAATACTACCATCATTAAGAACCAAAGCTCAGGATAGAAAGCACCAAAACCCGCCATAAACAATGGAGTTGCAGTGTAAGCAGCTAGTTCTAGACTTTGGGTATAATTTGGTTCTGCTTGAAACGATTTGGCCATTTCGTGAATTAGCACAGCTAATGCTACCACGCCAAATATCAATCCAAAGTACATTGCCACAGACATGGCCAATGCGCTTTGGGTGGTTAATTTTAAGGTTTCCGCTGTAGCGCCAGCGCCTATGTCCCAGCCAATAGTGGTGGAAGCATAGTAAGCCATACCTGCGGGAATTAATGAAATAATAAGAATATGACTTAATGCATAAAAATAACTTTCATGTTTTTTGTCAATAGATTTCCATTCTTCTTTTGGTTGGGTATAGATCCCGAATAGATGGTTTAGAATCACGACGATTGCTCCTGAATAACGCGCTACATCAGCGCACAAAACTGACTTGGATGGCTCATTTCAAGAGCAACTACCAAGTAACCCCAAACACCACAGAGTGGTTACATTTCGAATATAGGGCATTAACAAACAATTAACAAGGGCTTAATCGCAAAAAAAATGCACATTTTTTGATTAATTTATGACATTTAGGCTAATAACCTAATTTAGAAATTTGCATATTTTAGTAAAAGAATCTTTATTTTTAGCAGATAAAAATAGTAGACAAATATTTACGGAAAATTCAGATGTATCAAATCTCGCAATTGCACATTGATATAGCACGAAATGCCACTGACGATTTTAATTTGTTTCATGATAGGTATCGATGGCAATGGGTTAAAGACAATCCATTTAATGGTCCAATAGCCTTGGGTTTTCAGCTGGGCTTGTTTATAGAAAGCCAGATCAAAAGTGTGCCAGACCACAAAAACATCTTTTTGCCTTTCACCACTTATGAATTTAACTTTGCTAACCCTGTACGAGTAGATGATGTTATTCATGTTGAGCTGAAAAAGTCGCGAGAATCTGAGACTGAACAAGGTAAAATGATATCTCAGCGTGTATGTTTAAAAGTAAACGGAAAGCCTGCAATAATTGGATTTAAACGCGACAGTGAATATTCGCCTTTGCCAAACAATTTTGAAAGCTATACACCTGAAAAATTATCTGAATACAAAGATAGAACCTTTATTCAGGACAATGTTTTTTTAAAGCGAAAATGGATGATAGTGGGGAATGCTAAGAACTTTTTATTAAGTACCCATGCTGACCAAACCATTTTTATTGATGAATTTGCAGACAAAGTAGATTTTCCTCAGATGTATCCATTGTCATTAATTTCATCTGCTTTATTAGAAAGAGCACAAGCGATAAATCACGATCTAATCGCTAATCCTCAAATTTATGTTAGCCATCATTTGTGCATCGATAATATTCAATTGGCAAAATTACGCAGTAATGATTGTTTGCAAATGCTAGTAAAGCAAGTATCAGGTGACAATACGGAACAAAGTTGTTTACAGGTGTGTGGGTGGGTTAATCAAGAACAGCCTTTATTTATAGCCGAATTGAAACTAGCCTCGTTACAAATGATTTTGAAACCTCAAGCGTGATTTTCAGGCGAATCCTGCTTCTGGCAATCCGCTATGAAATTTAAAATCGGTATCAACAGAGGTAATCAATTCTGCTTCAACATCGGCGAAATATGCCACTCGGTCACTTATGTCTTTTTGTACTATCTGTTGCGCAAGGGCTAGGTAGTCTTGGTAATGTCTTGCTTCTGATCGTAACAATGAAATATAAAAATCACTTAATCGTTTATCTACGTGAGGCGCTAATGCCGCAAAACGTTCACAAGATCTAGCCTCAATAAAAGCCCCACAGATCAATTTATCAATCAGTGCGTCTGGCTCATAGGTTTTAACGTGTTTCAACATACCTCTAGCATAACGACTAGAACCAACGGATTCGTATGGAATATCGTATTCTTGCATGATCTCTAGCACTTGGTAAAAGTGATGCAGTTCTTCTTTGATCAACAATACCATTTTGTTAATTAAGTCTTGGCTATAGGGCGTGCCGGATTTGGGTAACATGGACTTGGTTAATTTTTCATGTTGCGCTAATTCACGCCAATCACCTATTTTACGATAGGCAAAGTCTTCAAAAGGTTTTAGCCAGGCCAACAAGGCGTTTCCACTCTCTTCATCCACCGCATACTTTCGAATTAAATACATGGCCGATTGTGCGGCTTTTAATTCACATATTAGATGATCAATTAAAATTGTAGGAAGGTTTTCTTTTCTGGCGGCTTGAGCTACCCATGCGTCTGGGGTTTTGCATTTTAAAAATTGATGAATAGGCGCAAGTAAAGCTTCCAAACTAAGTGACCCTTAACAATGTTATTGGTTTAAAAAATTAGGCAATAGCAAAAACGAGATTATTCTATCAATTTGCTGCTTTAGAAGCGATCCTTAAGGGAAATTTACTTGCAGTACCTAACCATCAATTCATGACTTGATGGTTAGGTTAACAGCTTGCTGATTACTCTTTAATCGCTTTCCAATTTAACGTGCCGGACAGTATTTGCGGATCTCTGCCAGAGCCTTCTGGAGCACCTATGGTGACGCTTTCAAATTGAATGTTTTCTGCGTTTTCAACATCAAACAATCTTTGTGCTTGTTGAATAGAAACATTTTTAAATAAAACGTTTTTAAGCGGCGATGAAGCTGGCGCATGCATATCCCAGACTAGGCCAATGTTTTTCGCCGTGATGTTTTCAAACACTATGTCTTGGTAGGTTGCTGGAAAATTACCGCCGAGCTGGCTAGGGTAGTTCAGTTGGAACCAGAATAAGGTATCAAAAGATTCTACCTTAGCATTACGGATTCTTATCATTTCAACTAAGCCGCCTCTGTCCAAATTACTTTTTAGGCGAAAAGCTGCTGAGCCAGAGTGCATCACATTGTCTGTGAAAAATACCCGTTTAATACCACCAGACATTTCTGAGCCTAGCCCTATGCCGTCTTCACCTCCCATATCATTATTTCTAACCAGAATATCGGTACTAGGAATACCAATTTCTCGACCATCCGCATCACGTCCAGATTTCACAACGACAGCATCATCTCCGGTACGAAAGAAATTATTTTCAACCAACACAAAACTACTGGACTCTATATCTAAACCATCATTGTTGGGGTTGTGACTGTCCACTTTGATGCCGCGCACCGTAGCATGTTGGGTATAAACTAGATGATTAACCCAGAACGCAGAATTTTTGGCTGTATAGTCTTCTAAGAGAACGCGTTTACCATGGAATATTTGAATTAGGGGAGGGCGTAAATAATGGCCTTCACCAAACTGTCTTTGGCTAACAGGTACTAAATCAAAGCCCATTTTTCTTATTTTATAAACGTCTTCGTTTTGTTTTTTGTACCAAGGAATAAATTCGCTGTCTTTATTTCCGTCAATAATACCTTTGCCCGTTATGGCAACATCAGTCACATTATTACCATAGATCTTAGGACTATAAGTAAAAACTTCGGTGCCTTCCCATCGGGTTTTCACCACAGGTAAATAATGCTTTGCTTGAGTTGAAAATAAAAGCCTGGCGCCTTCACTGACATGCAGATTTACTTTACTTAATAAATTTACAGGTCCCTTACTTAGCCACTCACCTTGAGGAATAATAACCTTGCCACCCCCCGCCTTATTTGCAGCTTTAATTGCGTTGTTTATAGCTTCGGAAGCGTCGGCTGGACTGGTTTTTGCGCCAAAGTCCACAATTGAAAATTGTTGTTCTGGAATTTTGGGTAGTTGTATTTGTTGTTCAATTATTGAAGCCTGTTTCCAATCATCATCCATAGACGATTTATTGGCGTGTGAGCTAAAAGCAAATTGAATTGTGAACAATAAAATAAAAAGTTGTGACGATTTGGAACTAAATAAGCGATTCATTTATGCATCCTAAAATATATGCTACCGGTGGCATAATGAATATTTAAGGTTATTTTGTCAAATCTAGGTTAACAAAATTATCGAAATATATTTACAAATAAGATAGGTAATTTTGTTTAAGAGGAGAAGGGGGTATTTACAAAAGGCAGGTCATACAGTGCCCCAAATATGAGGGACACTGTAATTAACAAATGAATATTTAAAACTTAAATGACTGTAGGCGACCACGTAATTGCGCTACAAGTTGACTCACTTCTGAGCAATTTGCAACGAACTCTTCTGAGTGATTACGGGTTTGCTGTCCAATACTTTCAATCTCTTCAATGTTCTGATTAACTTTTTGCGAGACATCACTTTGCTGTGCAGCCATAGCTGCATTCTTTTCGTTTAACTTGGTAATGTCAGCTACAGAACGCAATGCTTCCTGTAAGGTTTGTCCTGCTTTCTTAGTCGTTTTTACGGTTTCTTCTATTCTATCTTTATTTGAATGCATCTTGGTTGACGCCGTTCTGCTACCGCTTTGCAAAGTGTCTATCATCTTACGAATTTCTTCAGTAGAGGTTTGTGTGCGGCTTGCTAGGGACCTTACTTCGTCGGCAACAACTGCGAAACCTCTGCCTTGTTCGCCGGCTCTTGCAGCTTCTATAGCAGCATTCAACGCTAGCAAGTTAGTTTGTTCGGCAATATTGCGAATAACCTCTAGTACGCTACTGATAGCTTCACTGGCATCAGCTAAATTGGTCACTACGGCAACGGTGTCATCAATATCAGCCGCTTGTTTTTCAATTTCAGAAATGGTGTTGTTAAGTGCTTGAACACTATCATTCGTGTGAATATCGGCAGTTTTTGCTGAAGAATCTGCTTCTGAAGCATTGGCTGACACGGCTTTCGCATTTTCTTTTAGGATTGAAATGCTATTCATCATACTTGCTGTTTTTTCACTTAACTGCAATGATGACTGATTAGACATTTGCGCTGAAGATTGCAACGAAGACGCATGGGTTTGTAATTTTTCACTTAAAATATCAACCTGGCGCATTGTATCTTGCAATCTTTCTATCAACTTATTAAATCCAGCGCCCATTCGGCCAAATTCATCCTCTGCTTTAATATCAAAGCGTTTGGTTAGATCCGCTTCGTCACCAGCCAAGGTATTAACTGCCGAAATATATTCGTTGAGGGGCTTGCTGACTAATTTATGGATCAGTACGTAGACCAATCCAATCGCTGCTGCCCCAACAAGAATGATTTTTAACACTTGCATGAAAATAGACTGGGTTAACATTGAATGAATATCGTCGTTATCTGTAACCAGCACAAGTTCGTAATTCCAAGATTCGAAAGGGATGATATTCACAGTGTATTGATCCGTTTTAGAATCCATCGCCTTGGAGACTGAATCAGCGGTTACATGTTCAGAATGCAGGCGGACATTTCCTTTGCTATCTCTTAAAGCAACAAAACCGTTTTCTAAAATTCGGCTTTTACTTATGGCTTGTTCTAACACTTTTAAATCAGCTGAGTAGCCAACGTACCAAATTCCAATGGTTTGTTGTTGGCTGTTCTTCATTGGTTCATAGGCCGTAAGGTAGGGACTACCCAAAATATCAACTTGCCCATAATAGGCTTTGCCATCGTTGATTTTTGCAATGGCTTTTCCGCTTGGTGCCAGTTTTGTACCTATTGCTCGTTTGCCATTTTTTATTACGTTGGTGGAGATGCGAATATAATCATCGCCTTTTTTACTGAACAGGGTCGCAGTGCCACCCATGACTTGGGTCAAACCGTCCACTAAGGCAAAGTTATTTGCTTGCTCTTGGCCTCCAATTAGTAATTGATTGGCGTCAGTGCCATTCACATTGACTGATCCAGCAAGTGTTGCTTCTCCCATATTTCTCCCTCTTTCAAGAAGGAGTTTCATGCTACTTTTTACGCGTTCCTGCATAAGACCATCAGTTACCGCTAAAATATCGAATAACTGGTTAGCCATAATTTCCTTTCTTTCGGTAACTGCTAGCTTGGTCTCTTTATATGACTCATAGGCGCCATAAATAGAAAAAATACAAGTTAACAGAATGACGACACTAGCCGTTACGTACAGAAATTTTTTTTGAATGCCCATTTTTCTCTGCCTTAAGGAAAGGATTATGTTGTTATCGGCAGATGTAGACTTTTGGTTACTCTATATACTAAAAAAAATAATACTTAAATTTACACTAAATAAAAATCATAAACATTTTTCTGTTAATGAAAATAAAACTATGTATTTGTTATAGATTTTAACTAACGCATGTTGATGGTAAATTTAGCTTTGTTGGTAGGATATGTGTTATTTACGTTGGGCAATAAGATGACCAGAACTGGTCAACACTTCGCCGTTAACTGCTAATTCCGCGGTATATTCGCCAGCAGGGAATTCAGCGCCTCGTCCCATATCAAATCTGAATAATTGTGCGCGTTTAGCCACGAAAATCCCTGAAGCGGCGACTTCACGGTTAGGGGTATACAAGGTAATTTGAACCTCGGTGAGGGGCGCTTTACTGAATTTAGGTCGAACCAAAAACTCCTGAATACACACCAATTCTTCAAATCTTGGATTTTCACATTGGCGTTCGCTTACCAATAAAGATTTTAGGTAAATTGGATCTTCAATATCTTTTTCTAGCTGACGAATTTTTTGTTTCAATCTCTCAACTTCATTTTCTACCGCTGATCCCTGCTGAAGTTGTTGTTGACTGCTAGCAAGTTGACGTCTCAAATTGCCATTCTCAGTGGTTAAATCTGCGATTCTACTTTGTCTGGCTGACAATTGATTACGCAGAAGTTGTAATTGATTTTCTTCTACCAAACAGCTTTTTTCAGCTTCATTTTCTTGTTGTTGAGATTGAGAAGCCGCATTCAATAGGGATGTAAGTTCCTTTCTTTCATCTTGGCATTGATTAAATCTCTGTTCCGCATTGATTGCTTGAACTTGTAATTGGTCAACTTCGATTCTTGCTAAGTCTATATCGGCGTTTATTTGTGTAAGGGTGTTTTGAAGTTGGGTTACGGAATTCTCTAATTTATCTTTTTGGTCCAATAAATTAATCACGTAGTCGGTGTCAAAAATTCCAAGATCAGGGTCTTCTTGCTTGGTATACCATACAACCACGACAATAATGTTTAACAGCAGTAGAATTATATATTTTTTGCTTCGGTTAAACATTATGACTTCCTTTTAAATGCTTGTTAAATCTCAATTAAGCCGCAAATTATTAAACAAAACGGGGTATTTTTAAAGACTTTTTATCCGGTTTCGCTTTCGTCCCAGAAAGCCCTACTACTTAAAAAATGGGCGTGTTTCTAAACTCATACTGTTCGGAGATACGCGTAAAATGGAGCCTTGGTCGTACCAATCGCCCAGCACTATGCGCTCAACTGGCTTTCCATCTAATTGAAATTGATGAATTTTAGGTCTATGTGTGTGGCCATGGATGAAGAGGTCTACTTGGGCCTTGCGCATAGCCTCGTCTACTTCACTCTTGGTAACATCCATGATCTCAACAGCTAATTTTGATTTATTGTTTTTACTTAAATTTCGACCACTTTCGGCTTTTTTTCGGCGCCAGCTAAGGGGTAGAGACAACATTAATTTCGGCCACCACCAACCGCGGGACTTTTTTCGAAATTTCATGTATTCAATATCGCGTGTACAAAGCTCATCACCATGGCTGATGAGGGTTTTTCGACCGTATAAATCTATAACAGATTGTTCTGGCAATATTTGCATGCCAGCTTCGCCAGCAAAGTTTTTACCGATAGCAAAGTCTCGATTTCCGTGGATAAAATATACAGGGATACGTGTTGCTACCGATTTGATAATGCTTGCAATCTCTTGATTAAAGGGTGTTTTGTTGTCATCCCCTATCCATACTTCAAATAAATCGCCTAGAATGTATAGGGCAGAGGCCTGTTGGGTTTCATTTTGCATAAAGGATGCAAAACATTGAGTGATGTCATCACGATCATCACTCAAATGCAGGTCTGATATAAAAAACGTGGTATCT
The DNA here is from genome assembly GCF_050306235.1 of Glaciecola sp. 1036. Lineage (NCBI taxonomy): Bacteria > Pseudomonadati > Pseudomonadota > Gammaproteobacteria > Alteromonadales > Alteromonadaceae > Glaciecola > Glaciecola sp. 1036. Next base: position 38,954 of record NZ_JBLWFH010000006.1, read on the forward strand.
GACAAAGAACTGCCTATTAAAAAATTATTCTACAAAAACCGCTTTTTCAATAACGACATCTTCTAGCGGCACGTCATCATGGTAGCCAGAACGCCCTGTTTCAACAGTTTTAATTTTTTCAATGATATCCATGCCTTCAACGACTTCGCCAAATACACAATAACCATAACCATGGGCATTAGGAGAAGAAAAATTGAGAAAAGCATTGTCGTTGACATTAATAAAAAATTGCGCAGTAGCAGAATGAGGATCATTAGTACGAGCCATTGCTATTGCGCCTTTTTTATTTGAAAGGCCATTATCAGCTTCGTTTTCAATGGGAGCTTTTGTTGCTTTTTCTTTCATGCCAGGTTCAAAGCCACCGCCTTGAATCATAAAGTTACTGATTACACGATGGAAAATCGTATTATCGTAAAATCCATCGTTTACATAGCTCAAAAAGTTAGCCACAGTTTTTGGCGCTTTTTCGGCGTTCAGTTCGATTTTAATGTCACCAAAATTTGTTTGCAAAACAACCATGTTAGTCTCTTGTTTGGATAAAAAAGGTGTGCGAATAATACAGCAACTATAAGCTATGTAAAAGGTAAAGATGTTGTTGCCGTTATGGCTAATTTAAAAATTTGATGTCAAAACTCACTAGCCTAGACCTAAATCTAAATGCTAGAATTTACCCACTTTTAATTACTGCTAGTGTTTAATGTCAGAATTACAAATCTATAATACCTTAACTAAACAAAAACAAACCTTTACACCAATCCAAGCTGGAAAAGTCGGACTTTATGTCTGTGGTATTACAGTTTATGATCTCTGTCATATGGGCCATGCTCGCACTTATTTATCGTTCGATATTGTAGTTAGATACCTTCGTCATTTGGGATATCAGGTAAAGTATGTCAGGAACATTACTGATGTTGATGACAAAATTATTAAGCGTGCTATTGAAAACAGCGAAACCCCTGAGCAACTGACCGAGCGAACCATTGCTATGATGCATGATGATTTCGCTGCACTGAATTTGCTTGAGCCTGATATCGAACCTAAGGTAACGCAACACATACCTGAAATAATTTCGGTAATTGAATCCTTAATTGCCAAAGAGTATGCCTATGTTGCCCCTAGTGGCGATGTATTGTTTAGTGTTAAAGCATTCAGTGACTACGGTAAGCTAAGTCGCCAGAATTTAGAACAATTACAAGCCGGTGCTCGAGTAGAAACTACCGATGATAAAAGAGACCCTCTTGATTTTGTATTATGGAAATCGGCCAAAGAAGATGAAATTTATTGGGAGTCTCCTTGGGGAAATGGAAGACCAGGTTGGCATATCGAATGTTCTGCGATGAATTACAAGCACTTAGGAAAACATTTTGATATTCATGGTGGGGGATCAGATTTGATTTTTCCACACCATGAAAATGAAGTTGCTCAGTCTTGCTGTGCTTTTGATACCCCATATGTGAATACTTGGATGCACGCGGGTATGGTGCAAGTCGATAATGAGAAAATGTCTAAATCATTAGGCAACTTTTTTACTTTGCGAGATGTTTTAGCCAAACACGATGCAGAAACCCTAAGATTTTTCTTAATGTCTGCACATTACAGAAGCCAATTAAGCTATTCACAGGACACTATCGATCAGGCAAAAGCTAGCTTAGAGCGTTTGTATACCGCGTTAAGAGGAGTAGAGATACCTTCAACCGGAGATCTCGCTTATGGTAATTATTTGAGTCAGTTTGAAGCAGCTATGAACGATGACTTTAATATGCCAGTTGCAATGTCTGTGCTCTTTGACGTGGCGCGAGCGATAAATAAAGCCGATACGCAAGAAGCTCCTAAACTTGCTTATGTGTTGAAAAATCTAGGCGCGATCCTAGGGGTGTTACAGTCAGAACCTGATGCATATCTGAAAGGTGGTTCAAACCAAGATGATGCCTTTGCAACTCAAGTTGAGCAACTGATCGAACAACGAAATCAGGCTCGAAAAGACAAAGATTGGGCGAAAGCTGATGCGGCCAGAGATCAACTGACCGCGCTAGGAGTAGTGCTTGAAGATGGTCCTCAAGGCACGAGCTGGCGTAAAATTTAAGTCTTAGTAATATCAACAATTAGCTTAAGTACTTGTCCAGGTTGCAAGTACTTTTGTCCTTGCAAACTGTTCCACTTTACAATGTCATTTACCTTAACGTTAAATTTATTGGCGATGCGAGCTAAGGAATCCCCTGACCGAACATTGTAATGAATATTACGGGTAATGCCGCTTGAATTTTGGCTAGGTACGTCGGACCAAATAACCAATTTGGTTCCTATTTTCAGCGGATCCGCATGGGAAATACCATTCCATTTGGCTATTTCTTTAATACTTACCTTATTTGCTCTTGCTATATCCCAAAGGGTATCACCAGATTTTACTATATAGTCTTTACTATGTTTGCCAAATTCTTTTGATTGCCTAGTTTGGATTCGTTGATCTACTGACAACGCATAAGTATCTAACGACTGGGTAGCAATTGGTACCAGTAAATGCTCTCCTGCAATGATGCGATTAGATCTTAGGTTGTTTACTTGTTTTATCACATCTACCGAGGTGTGATATTTATTTGCGATCACCCCTAAACTATCGCCAGAACGGATTTCATGTCGAGCCCAGCTTAGTAATTCATTATCAGGTATGTCAGCTAACGCTAGGTTGAAGTCTTCAATCCGATCTACAGGAAGTAATAAATGATGTGGGCCGTTAGGATCAGTGGCCCAGCGATTGAATCCTGGGTTTAGACTTTGAAGTTCGGCTGTGGTCAAGTTTGCTAATGTAGCAGCTTTTGCTAAATCAATTTGGCGGTCAACTTCAACCACATCCACAACTGCAGTGTTTTCGATTTCAGGCCAAGCAAATCCATATTTTTCATGCTGTTTTAGTATGTCTGCTAAGGCTAATAATTTAGGAACATAGGCACGGGTTTCTCGGGGTAAACTCAATGACCAAAAGTCAGTAGGTTTGTTAGCACGTTTATTATTTTTGATTGCTCTTAACACTCGGCCTTCACCACTATTATAAGCCGCCAACGCATGTAACCAATTGCCATCAAACATTTTATTTAAGAATTTTAAATAACCAATAGCACCTTCTGTGGAGGCGATGACATCACGTCTACCGTCATACCACCAAGTTTGTTTCATGCCATAGCGCTTACCTGTGCCAGAAATAAATTGCCACATGCCAGATGCGCGGCCGTGAGAATAAGCAAAGGGATCAAAGGCACTTTCAACAATAGGTAACAGAGCGATGTCTAAAGGAATATCTTCCTCTTCTAAACGTTTAACAATATAGTACAAAAATGGCGTTGCGCGATTGGATACTCGTTGCATATATTTAGGGTGCTTTAAATACCAATCTCTTTGCCAATCAACCCGTTGTTGATCATCAGGAACTTCAAATTCCAATTTATTGGCAATATACTGCCATAGATTTTCTTCGGTGATGTTTAATTGGTCATCATTTTGCTCTGACGAACTACCCACTAATTGGGGCAGTGGGATTTCTTCAACAGGATGAATAACAGGGGTTACGCCTTCGTCTGCTGTACTGCAGTCGGCAGCTGTTTCATCATTTGATGCAGGATCGTGGCAAACAATTTCAGAGGTATAAACAACCGCTGAATTTGCAATTGTATTTTCTGCTTGTTGTTGAGTGTTGACGCACCCAGATAAAAACGCCAATCCTATAATTACGCTAAGAATTTTTTCCATATTGTTGCTTTTATTCTCGTTATCTAAAAATTATCTTTTGCTTTACGCAGTAATTTGAACACTTGGACGGGATTTACATCTGCAAGTTCAAATTGCTGTTTAAGATGTTGTACAAATTCCTCATTATCACATTTTAAAAATGGATTAATTTCAATTTCCAGTTTTAAGTTGGATGGTAGCGTTACTTCATCTTTTAATCGTTTTTCGGATACCCAATCACTGTACGAATTTAGTAGTGTATTGTCGGCATCTATTTCACTGGCAAATCTAATATTTGCTTGAGTATATTCATGGGTACAATACACTTTTGTGTGCTTGGGTAATTGTTTGATTTTCTTAAGAGAACTCCAGAATACCTCTGGCGTGCCTTCAAACATTCGACCACAACCCGCTGAAAATAACGTATCTCCACAGAATATCAGCTCATTATTATAATATGCAATATGATCTAGCGTATGGCCCGGAACGTCCATAACGTTTAAGCACAATTGATTGTCTAATAGCGATAATCTATCACCTTCTTTCAAGTCTTTAGTAATTTGTTTTATTTTAGGGGTTTGCGGCCCATACACTGGAATATTAGGGTATTTGTCTAATAACCCATCTATTCCATCTGTGTGATCATAGTGGTGATGGGTGATAATAATAGCCGTTAATTTAAGCTGTTTTTCCAGTAAAAATTCTATCACAGGCACAGAGTCACCTGGATCTACTACTACTGCAGAATTTCCGTCATATATACACCAGATATAATTATCCGATAAGGCGCGAATAGGGTGTATGTTGAGCATATTGCCTAGCTACTGATATTTATGTTGGAAGTTATTCTAACAGCAAAATTAGCTTTCTGGCTAATTCCGTTAATTCTTGATAACGCTCTGAGAACTTTGAGCTTTTAAGTTAAATAGATTAGTATCAATAAATGTTAATGATTTGCTAAGTTCCTAGAGTGTTAGGCATAAACTCATGCTGCTAAGAGACGCAAAACGAAAAAAACGGCCTATTTACCCAGATTCTTGGGATAATTTAAGTCAGGGAAGTCGAGTTCGTGAAGAACTTGAGCTCGCCCTTGCGCCTATTATTGAAAGAGTTTTTGGTTACTACTTAGTCAAACTAGGCGGCTTGACCAATGAACTGAATCTTAAGTCTTGCCCAATCAAAGAAAAAGTAAATTTTGCGTTGAATCCGACGACTGACGCTCATATCGTAGGACGCTCTTGTCAATTACCATTTCAGAATAACAGTGTCGACGCATTCGTTGTGTTAGCTGAATTGGATTTTGCTCAAGATCCTCATCAAATCATTCGAGAAATAGATAGAGCCATAACCTCAGATGGGCAAGTAATTATTGCGGGATTTAATCCGTTTAGTCTGGCGGGTATATTTAAATACTTGCCGATTAATAGAAGAAATCTATTACATCAAGGGCGTTTTTTCACTTCAGCAAGAATTAAAGACTGGTTACAATTATTGGACTTTGACGTTGTTAAACAGGAACAGATTGTCTATTCGTCGTTATTTACACGCGTCAGTTTTGGTAAAAATAGGCCGTTTTTTAGCAAGTTAGATCAGAAATTAAATGGGTTCTGTAAGCGTTATTTACCTTGGTTCTCTTCTATGTATATTTTGGTAGCAAAAAAACGAGAAGTTCCTTTGTCACCTATTAAAAAGCAATGGCAAATAAACCCTAAATTTAAGCCTAGACCAGCGACTGTGGCGCTAAATCACCAGTCTAAGCAAAACGAAGATTCTCTTACTTAACGCGCATACCCGGATTTGCACCTTCAGAAGGTTCAAGGATATATAAGTCAGAACCTCCGGGACCAGCGGCTAATACCATGCCTTCTGAGACGCCAAAACGCATTTTTCTTGGTGCTAAATTAGCTACCATCACAGTTAACTTTCCTTGTATATCTTCTGGTGCATAAGCAGACTTAATCCCAGCAAACACTTGGCGAGTTTCTCCACCTATATCTAACTCTAAACGCAATAATTTATCGGCCTTTTCAACCGCTTCGGCTTTGACTATTTTCGCGATTCTTAAATCAATTTTGGCAAAGTCGTCAAATGTAATCGTCGGTGCAATGGGTTCATCAATGAGCGGGCCAGATGACACAGGAGTCGCTTTGGCTTGTAAATTTTCTTTACTTGCTTCAACCATAGCCGCTACCTTGTCAGCATCCACCCGTTGCATTAATGCCTTAAACTTGTTTATTGTATGCCCAGTTTTTACTTGGTTTACGCTATCCCAGCTAAAACTGTCGTTTAAGAATGCTTGAGCTTGTGCCGAGAGTTCAGGCACTACTGGCGTCAAATACACCATCAAAATTCTGAACAAATGAATTCCCAAAGAACAAACATCATGAGTTAGCGTTTGTTTTTCAGGATCTTTAATGGTTACCCAAGGCGCTTGAGCATCTATGTATTGATTGGCTTTATCAGCAAGGGACATGATATCGCGAATGGCTTTATGATATTGACGGGCTTCTAAAGCTTCTGCAATAGAGGTTTGAGCCTGCTGAAAACTGGCTAATAATTCTGGCTCAATGATGTTGTCTGATAATTTACCGTCAAATTTTTTGGTGATAAAGCTAGCACATCTTGAAGCGATATTGACTACCTTTCCGACTAAATCAGAATTTACTTTTTGTACAAAATCTTCGAAATTCAAATCGATATCAGTTGCGCTGTCGCTAAGTTTGCTCGCAAAGTAATAACGAAGATATTCAGGTTGTAAATGGTCTAAAAATGTCCGTGCTTTGATGAATGTACCGCGAGATTTACTCATTTTTGCACCGTTAACGGTGACAAAACCATGAATATTAACACCCGTAGGTTTGCGCATTTGAGCGCCTTCTAGCATGGCTGGCCAGAATAAGCAGTGGAAATAAGTAATATCCTTACCGATGAAATGGTATAACTCGGTATCTGAGTCCGCTTTCCAAAATTCAGTATCATCAAGACCATTGGCATCACAGAAGTTTTTAAAACTCGCCATATAGCCTACTGGAGCATCTACCCAAACATAGAAATATTTATTTGGCGCGCCAGGAATTTCAAACCCAAAATAGGGGGCGTCTCGGCTGATATCCCATTGCTGTAGTCCTTGCTCAAACCATTCGTTCAGTTTATTAGCCATTTCATTAGAAATTGCGCCTGATCGAATCCATTCCTTGAGCATGTTTTCAAACTTGGGTAAATCGAAAAAGAAATGTTCAGAATCTTTCAGAATAGGTGTTGCACCAGAGACCACAGAGCGCGGATTTTTCACTTCTGTTGGGCTGTAAGTTGAGCCACAAACATCACAAGAGTCACCATTTTGATCTGTAGCACCGCATTTAGGGCAATCACCCTTTACAAAACGGTCCGGCAAAAACATGTTTTTTTCTGGATCATATAGCTGGCTGATGGTTCTTTTGGAAATATAACCAGCATTGTCTAATCGATTGTAAATTAATTCGCAGTATTCTTTGTTCTCTGGGCTATGAGTGACATAATAATTATCATAATCCACAAAAAAATCACGAAGGTCTTGATCGTGTTCTTGGCGGGTTTGCTCAACCATCTGCTCTGGACTAATTCCTAGCTCTTGTGCTTTCAACATTACTGGCGTGCCATGAGCATCATCGGCACAAACACTGTAACATTCATGCCCTCGTAATTTTTGAAAACGTACCCATATATCTGTTTGAATGTGTTCTAATAGATGACCTAAATGAATAGAACCATTAGCATAGGGGAGTGCGCTAGTGACTAGAATTCGGCGCTTTGGTTGTTGCATATTGCGAAATATCCCTTAATCCGATTAGTGTTTATAATAGGCGCAGATATTAGCCCAAACAGCTAGATAATGCACTTATTAAACGAATTAGAGTGACTATGTTTTTCAAAAAAGACAAAAAAAAGCAACCTAATGAGAATTTGTCGGAAGGCAAGCAGGATTGCGAAAAAATTAAGCATGCCATTTGTGCGCTACTGGCCATTAAGAAAACAGATTTAGTTCAGGTACAACATTCGAATAATCAAATCAAAATCAAACTTCCTTTACCTTACAAAACTGCACATTCAGAAATTATTGATAACTTAGTTTCTAATGGATTAGTTGCTAGCACTAATGATGTTGAAATTGAATCCAATATTCCCATCTTTCACACTCTTAAGCCCATTATCACAAACGTAAAAAATATTATTGCGGTTTCCTCTGGTAAAGGTGGGGTAGGAAAGTCGGCTACGGCTATCAATTTGGCTCTAGCATTAAAGCAATTGGGTGCAAGAGTGGGAGTGCTTGACGCTGATATTTATGGTCCCTCAGTGCCTATAATGTTGGGTACACAAAATGCGTCTCCTAAAAGCCCGGATAACAAAACCATGTACCCTATTGAGGCATTAGGTTTAGTTTCAAATTCTATTGGTTACTTGGTTAAAAACGATCATGCCTCCATTTGGAGAGGTCCTATGGCGAGTAAAGCCTTACAGCAGTTGCTTAATGAGACCAAATGGCCCTTGTTGGATTATCTTATTGTGGATATGCCCCCTGGTACTGGTGATATTCAGCTTACAATGGCGCAGCAATTGCCATTGACCGGCGCTGTGATTGTGACCACGCCGCAAGATATTGCGGTGGCAGATGCCGCCAAAGGCATTGCTATGTTTGAAAAGCTAGAAATTCCAATATTGGGTTTAGTTGAAAACATGAGCAGTTTTGTTTGTCCTCATTGTGAGAAAGAAACACCTATTTTTGATTTGGGTGGAGGGCGTAAATTGGCTGAACGCTATAAATATCCGATATTAGCTGAATTACCCTTAAATCTGAAAATCAGAGAATGTACTGACCAAGGCAAATCAATTTTCACTCTTTATCCAGAAGATCCACTTTGCCAGCACTATCTAGACGCGGCGGCAAATTTGAGTATTAATTTAGTGAATCAAGTGGAATTAGCGTCCTTGGTGCAAAATGATCCTAATGGTATTGCGGTGACTCAATTGAGTTAACTCAGAGGAATATGGTTGCAACCCGTGCTGGCTTTGAGCATAATTCAAGCCCCTTAGATATTAGTAGAGCTCAATATGCGTTTGTGCGACAAGGACATTGTTAAATACATAGAAAAAGGTGAAATTGGTATTTCTCCGCAGCCTGATTTAACCAAAATCAGCGGTGTTACTGTGGATGTCAGCCTAGGAAATAAATTCCGTGTGTTTGAAGACCATGCTGCGCCTTACATAGATTTAAGTGGACCCAAGTCACAAGTTCAAGCAGCTCTTGATAAAGTGATGAGTGATGAAATTGAATTAACTGGGGATGACGCATTTTTCTTACATCCCGGCGAATTAGCACTGGCTATTACCCAAGAATCTATCACTTTACCTGCAAATATGGTGGGTTGGCTGGATGGTAGATCATCCTTAGCGCGTTTGGGATTGATGGTACATGTTACTGCACACAGAATTGATCCAGGTTGGTCTGGTAACATAGTGTTAGAGTTTTTTAATTCAGGAAAATTGCCCTTAGCTTTACGTGCAGGCATGAAGATCGGTGCTTTAAGTTTTGAGCTACTCAGTGATTATTGTGAAAAGCCATACAACGCACGTAATGACGCCAAGTATCGTAATCAAGATGGCGCCATTGCAAGTCGCATTAGCGGTGATAACAAAGAATAAAGCTTGTTTATAACCAATGGTCAAATATGCATAGCGAAAGCTTCATCTGCTTGAATTCGCTTGTTTGCAGCTACTAATGCTTGCGTTCTGTCGTTAATAAAATCAGTGTCTGATATTAAGTTTTCATATCCCATGCGCATTAACTTACGTTGAGACTCTTTATTGTTCACTATCATAATAATGTGTTTGTCTACCTGTTGCGCATCTTTGACCAAATTTTCAATGGTTAATGCAATGGTATCGTCCAAGTAAGAAACATCAGACAAATCGATAATCACTACCTCATGTTCGCCTAACGCCCCTAACTCTCTTGATATGGCTTTAGATACGCCAAAAATCATAGTTCCACTCAGATAGAAATAAAGAATTCGACCTTTCGCTTGGTTTAATAATGCACGCTGTCTTAGATTAAGCGGTAAGCGTCCATCGGTATCACTGATAGCGCGAATATTTTTAGCTTGTGAAACACTGAGTTTTTCAATGGTGATGATATTTGCGATAAACACGCCAATACCAACAGCGATGACTAAGTCGACGAATACCGTTAGTAATAATACAGCATACATAATGATACTGGTTTGTTTGGATACTTTGTGCGCTCTTTTAATAAAGCTCCAATCTAAGATATCAATACCTACCTTGATTGCAATTCCAGCAAGCACAGCGATAGGTATTTCAGAAATTAAGTTGGAAGCGCCGAAAACAGCTACCACCAAGATGACGACCCGAGTTAACCCTGATAAAGCAGTTTTAGCGCCAGTTTGAATATTGACCACTGTCCCCATAGTTGCACCTGCGCCTGGCAAGCCACCTAAAAGTCCTGAAAATAAGTTACCAACGCCTTGTCCAATAAGTTCTTTATCGGATTTATGTTCGGTGCGGGTAAGGTTATCAGCAATAACTGAGGTTAACATTGAGTCAATACACCCAAGCATACCTAGCACTATACCGTCGAGGATCATGGTTTGTAATTGTGATGGTTCAAATGTTGGTATTACCAGACTTGGTAGGCTGACATTAATTTCACCAATGCGATTTATCTCGGTATTACCGAAGAAGTAGTAAGCAACTACGGATATTACTACCAATGCAATCAATTGAGGTGGAATGAAGTGTTTAATTTTTCTTGGGGTAAAAAATATCAAGCCTAAAGTGGCCAACGCCATGGCGGTTTCAACAAAATTTATTTGGCTTAGGGTGTCAGGGAGTGCCAAAAACGCACCGGTAACGCCGCCCTTGGGAGACTCCGCTCCAATTGCAGGAGCAAACTGCATAATTATTAATATACAGCCTATACCCGACATAAAGCCAGAAACTACACTGTAAGGCATTAAGGTTATGTATTTGCCTAGTTTTAATACACCAAAAATAATCTGAGTAATACCGGCAATCATGACTACGGTAAATGCCATGGCCAAACCCTGTTCGGGGTACTGAGATATCATAGCTGTGACAACTGATGCCATGATAACTGTCATGGGGCCTGTGGGTTCTGAAATAAGCGTTGACGTACCCCCAAACAGTGCCGCAAAAAATCCAATGATAATTGCACCATAAAGACCAGCTTCAGCGCCTGCGCCTGAGGCGACTCCAAATGCTAAGGCTAAGGGTAAAGACACTATAGCGGCGGTAAGACCGCCCATAATGTCACCTTTAAGGTTTTTAGTATTAATCAGATTAAAGATTTGCACTGCTGAACTCTTCTATCGTTATGTTTTTCATTGACCTTGCTCTTTCTTAACAAAGAAAGAGCAAGGTATTCATGCATTTAAACTGTTTCAGGCGGTACTGGAGTATGTTTTTTTGCGGATTTTGAAATCACAATACCACCGAGTATCGCTGAAATAATTGAACCCGCTAACACACCTACTTTTACACTGTTCAAATAGTCAGGACTGGCGGTTTCAAATGCCAGAGAGCCTATAAATAAACTCATTGTAAACCCTATGCCGCATAGAATCGAAGCGCCATAGAGTTGTTGAAAAGTAACGCCTGCTGGCAATTTGGCAAAGCCTGATTTAACCGCTAGGTAACAAGCGCCGAAGATACCTACTTGTTTTCCAACAAATAAACCTAACATCACGCCGATCACAATAGGATTAAATACTTGGTCAGCAGTAGTGCCCACTAATGTCACTCCTGCATTTGCAAAGGCAAAAATAGGTAAAATGGCGAATGATACCCATGGATGTAGCTTGTGCTCAAGATGATGTAGCATTATTTGTCCACTGCGGTTTTTACCATTGTGAGGAATGAATAGTGCCATTGCAAAGCCCGCTAAGGTTGCGTGAACGCCTGATTTTAGTACTGCGGCCCAGATTATCACTCCCACGATAATGTACATTCCTTGAGATTTGACTTTTAGTCGATTAAATATGAAGAGTATGCACAAACCCACAACCGCAATTATCAACGACAGAGTACTGAGCTCTGCTGAATAGAAGAGGGCGATGATAATAATGGCGCCAATATCGTCAAATATTGCCACTGACAGTAAAAATAGTTTTAAAGTGACAGGAAGCACTCGTCCAAAAAGACTGTAGACTCCCAAGGCAAAAGCGATATCGGTCGCAGCGGGAATGGCCCATCCGTTAATGCCAATAGGTTCATCTATATTAAAGGCAACATAGATGAGTGCTGGCATTATAATACCTGCAATGGCGCCTATTGCTGGCATTACAATTTGTTCTCTTGATTGTAAGTGCCCCTCGAGGATCTCTCGTTTGACTTCTAAACCAACCATAAAGAAGAAAATCGCCATTAATCCATCATTTACCCAAAGAATAAGCGGCTTATCTATTTCTAAGGGACCTACCATGACAACGATATGAGTTTCATTGAACAAACCATTATAGAAACTATTCAAAGGGGTGTTTGCCATGAGCATGGCAAGTGCAGCAGCGAACACTAAAATAATTCCGCCAGCAGCATCGTGGTGAATAAGTTTCTTAAAATTGTCTATCATATAAACTCCATATTTTCCTAATCCAAGGGCAAAGCCAAGTACAACTTTAGAGGGTGGATATTCAATAATTTAACTACGAATAATACGCGAATCACTTTGAATAGTTCAATTCTCAGTGTCTTGCGTCGACGGCCTTTTTGATCGGCCATATTGCAATGCAAATGCGGCCGCGCTCAATAGCCCGAAAAATAACATGCTCGGCCAATTTCCGTAATTGCGATAAAAGGTTAAACCCTCTACCAAGGGGACTTGCACAGTCAGTGTATCAGCTTCAAATTGCGCTAGTTTACCTAATAATTTTCCATTTGCATCGTACGCACCGGTCACACCAGTGTTCGTTGCTCTCACTAATGGTAAGCCGAATTCAAGAGCGCGTATTCTTGCAATTTGAAGATGTTGATGAGGCCCATGTGAGTCACCAAACCAAGCATCGTTGCTGACTGTCAGTATCAAATTAGATGTGGCCGTAATATTCGCTCTGATTTGATTAGGAAAAGCGATTTCATAACATAATGCTGGCACAATTTCTAAGCCATTAGCTAGCAAATTAGGTTGCACATAGTCACCTCGGTTAAACGATGACATTGGTAAATTAAACATAGGTGCTAGGGGACGCAAAATATCTTCAAAAGGGACGAATTCGCCAATGGGCAGTAAGTGATGCTTGGCGTATCTATTTTGATGTTGATAGTAATATGGCATTGAATTCTTGCCTTGTATATCGATACCTAGCGCTATTAAAAAATTGTATGACTCTTTGCTCTTATAATTGTAATCCACGGCACCTGTAATGATTGCGGTATTATGCTCTTCAGCCATTGCGTCAAGTTCGCCAAGCGTGGTGTGTCCCAACGGAAGCGATTCCAATACGGGAATAGCAGCTTCAGGCCAAACAATCAGATCGCTGTCCCAATTATCGGACGTAAGTTTTTTATATTTTTCAATGGTGGGCTTGTCGTGCTCAGGTTGCCATTTAATGCTTTGTTCAATATTACCTTGTACCAAGGTGATAGTTTTAGATTGCCCAGTGTCTTTTATCCAGGTTAATTGGTTTGAGAAAAATATGGCTAAGGCGATAGCAGACAAGGTGGCCAAAAATTGCTTTATCTGCTTCTCACTGATTAACAAAGCGATTGAACTTACTAACCAAATGATGATCGCACTAACGCCAATTTCGCCGATAATTGGGAATAGCCCTTGAAGCGGGGAGTCTATTTGACTGTAAGCGATGGACAACCATGGAAATCCGGTGAGAAAGTGGGCTCGGCAGAACTCCATGATTAACCAAGCAAAAGGTAGAATCAAAGGCCATAAACGAATCTGTATGTACTTGTTGCAAGCCCAAACCAACAGCGCTGGAAAAAGTGCTAAATAGCCACAAAGGATTGCCATCATTAGGATAGAGATAACCAGAGGCAATCCGCCGAAAGTCGCTATACTGACATGAACCCAAGAAATACCTGCTCCGAAGTAGCCAAAACCAAACCACCAAGAGGTCCAAAACGGTGTTTTCGAGCATTTAATGCTGATCACTAGCCAAGCGACAAGCACTGGATAGAGAAGAAACCAAAAGTTAAAGGGCGCAAAAGCAAAGGTGAGAATTGCGCCTAGAAGAAACACAAGTCCATTGGTCATGAACATCTTCAGGTTAATTCTCCAATTCAGGTAGATATACTTTTAATTGCAAAATGCGACGTTGATCAGAAGTAGTCACTTCAAACTCAATATTTTCTACCTTAACTTTTTCACCCGTTTTCGGCATATGGCCAAACGCGCGCAATACTACACCGCCGATAGTATCAGATTCTTCTTGATTAAAGTTGGTTTCAAAAAATTCGTTGAAACTATCTACTGGGGTGAGGGCTTTTACTGAATAAGTGTATTTATTCAACGGGCGAATGTTGTCGTTTTCGTCTTCTTCGTCATCAAACTCATCTTCGATCTCACCCACAATGAGCTCTAAGATATCTTCAATGGTAACAAGACCTGACACTCCGCCGTATTCGTCCACCACAATGGCCATGTGATAACGTTTCTGTCGAAATTCTTTCAACAGAACATCGACGCGTTTACTCTCGGGTACAATTATGGCTTCTCTTAACAGAGATTTTAGCGATATCTCAGCGTCTTTATTAAATGCGAAATAAAGTAAGTCTTTGGCTAGTAATATGCCTTCGATGTGATCTTTATCTTCATTTATCACTGGAAAACGACTGTGTGCTGATTCAAGCATTATAGGAACAAAATCTTCTAAACTCTGTTCCACGTCTATGGTAATCATTTGAGCACGTGGGATCATAATGTCGCGGACTTTCATTTCGCTGACAATCATCACCCCTTCAATCATTTCTTTGGTCTGGGGATCGATAAGCTCTCTTTGTTCTGCATCTGAAATTACTTCAGAAAGCTCTTCTTTGTTTTGCGGTTCTCCTTTAAAGCTATTGAACAGGCGTTCAAACCAGCTTTTATTTGAAGAACCGTTACTAGAGTGGGGATTGTCTTCGCTCATTTTACTCGTGCTCTAAGGTTCAAGGTCTATAATTACTGCAACAGGTATGGGTCGTCAATACCTAATTGGGCTAAAATTTTAACCTCTAGGGATTCCATTTCCTCAGCATCTTCATTCTCTATGTGGTCATAGCCCAATAAATGCAAGATACCGTGGACGCATAAATGCACAAAATGATGCAATAGATTTTTGTTTTGTTGTTTCGACTCTTCCACGACCACATCAAGGCAAATCACCAGATCACCTATGTGTTCTGATTCTACAAAATCAGGCAAATCTGAAGGGAAAGACAAAACGTTGGTAGGATAATTCTTACCGCGATATTGGTCATTCAGCGATTGTGCCTCTTCTCGACCGGTTATTCGAATGACTGCACTGACATCATCTTGTAACCCCAAAATTGTGGGGATACAAGAGAGAGTTTGCTGAAGCTGTTGGATATTGAGTTGAAGTAGGTTGCCGTCTTTCAACGATATTTCGTCAGCAACCTGTATTTCAAGGATTAATGATGAAGTGTTTATAATCAATCTCGCTTGGCGCTATTTTTTTCAGACGCTTTTTTTTCTGATTGCAGGGCTTCATAATCTTCATAAGCTTGCACAATACGGGCAACTACAGGATGTCTCACGACATCAGCGGCAGAGAAAAAGTTAAACGAAATATCTTTTACTTCGCCCAACACTTCAATGGCATGACGAAGGCCAGATCTAGCGCCTCGTGGTAAATCTACCTGAGTGATATCACCAGTAATAACAGCCTTAGAGTTAAAACCGATACGCGTTAAGAACATTTTCATTTGCTCAACGGTAGTATTTTGAGATTCATCTAAAATGATAAAAGCATCATTTAACGTACGACCACGCATATAAGCAAGAGGTGCGACTTCTATAACATTTCGCTCAATGAGTTTTTCAACTTTTTCAAACCCTAACATTTCAAACAGGGCGTCATATAAAGGGCGTAGGTAAGGATCGACTTTCTGTGATAAATCACCAGGTAAAAAGCCTAATTTCTCACCAGCTTCAACCGCAGGACGAGTCAGTAGAATCCGGCGAATTTCTTGCTTTTCTAATGCATCTACTGCGCATGCAACCGCCAAATATGTTTTACCTGTCCCAGCAGGTCCAACACCAAAGGTAATATCATGATTAAGCACATTAGCAACATAACGGCTTTGGTTTGGATTACGTGGTTTGATGACGCCACGTTTAGTTTTAATTTGCACTTCTTTGGCGTAATCACCAGCTTCAGCTCGCTCTAGACACTTAGCTTCTTGAATCGCCAAATGCACTTGGTTAGGTTCAAGTAATGGAATACTGCCCTTAACGGGTTGGGTTTCAATATACAACAACTTCAGCAATTCTACGGCACCGTTTGCTTGCAACGGATCACCTTGTATATTGAATTCGTTATGACGGTAACTAATTTCCACACCTAATCTTCGTTCAATTTGACGAATATTGTCATCAAAAGGACCGCATAGACTAGACAACCTTTTATTATCAGAGGGTTCTAAAACTAGCTGATTTTTAACCAAATTACTCAAATCTTTTCCTTCTATGTTTATGCAATAAAAGCCTCGCCAAAATTAGGCAGGCATTACCTGTATAACACCTAGATCGTCGGCCACAGGTTTATTCGCTAATATACTTGCCGGAGAACGTGCTACACGCAGTCCCATATCTTTTTCTCTACGAACAACTTCGCCACGCAGGGAATTAGTAAATACATTGACAATTTCTACGTCAACAAATTCACCAATCATGTCTTCTGTTCCCTTGAAATTAACAACTCTGTTATTTTCAGTACGGCCAGTTAGTTCGTCTTGATCTTTTTTCGATGGACCTTCAACCAATATGCGTTGCACTGTGCCAAGCATATTTCGCGCGATTTGCTGCGCATTTTGATTAATGCGTTGCTGTAAAATATGTAAACGCTCTTTTTTCTCTTGCTCGCTAACATCATCTACTATGTCTGCCGCTGGCGTACCTGGACGAGCAGAATAGATAAAGCTAAAACTCAGGTCGTAACCAATTGCATTGATTAAATCCATAGTAGCGGCAAAATCCTCTTGGGTTTCCCCTGGAAAGCCAATGATAAAATCGGAAGACATGCAAAGGTTAGGTCGCACTTTTTTCAATTTTCGAATGGTGCTCTTATATTCAATTGCTGTATGTCCACGTTTCATCATGTTTAACACGCGATCTGAACCACTTTGAACTGGCAAATGCAGATGATCTACCAATTCAGGTATATGTTTATAGGCTTCAATAATATCGTCAGTAAACTCAACTGGATGCGAGGTGGTATAACGAATTCTGTCTATTCCGTCGATAGAGGCGACCAACTCTAGTAACTCTGCAAAGCGACAAATACTGCCATCGTGCTGTTCTCCACGATAGGCATTCACGTTTTGTCCTAATAAATTAACTTCACGAACACCCTGAGCGGCTAGTTGTGCAATTTCTAAAATCACATCGTCTACCGGACGACTAACTTCCTCACCTCTGGTGTAAGGTACTACACAAAAACTACAGTATTTTGAACATCCTTCCATAATTGAAACAAAAGCAGTAGGTCCTTCTGCTTTTGGTTCGGGAAGACGGTCAAATTTTTCTATTTCTGGAAAACTGACATCCACAACAGATTTATCGCCTGCTTTTATTTGCTTGATCATTTCAGGCAATCTATGCAGGGTTTGTGGGCCAAATACGATATCCACATAGGGTGCGCGTTTACGTATTTCTTCACCTTCTTGAGAAGCTACACAACCACCAACACCAATAATAAGTTCTGGATTAGTCTTTTTTAAGTTTTTCCAACGACCAAGTTGGTGAAACACTTTCTCTTGGGCTTTTTCACGAATGGAGCAAGTATTTAGCAAAATAACATCAGCGTTTTCAGCTTCATCCGCGAGGGAATAGCCGTGCGTAGCATTAAGTAGATCGGACATTTTTTCCGAATCGTACTCGTTCATTTGACAACCCCAAGTTTTAATAAACAACTTTTTACTCATGTTTTGTCGGTTTCCTTAGCTAGGCTGATGTCTGTTAATTTGATAATAATGCGAAAAATAGCCGGATATTTTAACGCGAAATCGCTCTACAAGCCAACTTTTTGTAGGAATTCTGTTCTTTTCGAGCAATCAATATATGGAAAGATTTCAATACCTTTGCTCTTGTAATGATTTGAGGAGCGGATAAACACGCCCTAATTAAATTCAGTACTTTTTATGTGTTATTTCTAAAACTGCAATGGAATTTGAGTTTTATAGAGGGAGATCAAGTTATTAGGCGCATAAATCCTTAGGAAATTGTGGCATAATATTGCGGATTTATTATGGACGAAGAGATATAAGCAATAGTGAAAAAGTTTGACCTATGCATAGTAGGCGGTGGCATGGTAGGCGCCGCAACCGCAATTGGATGTGCGCAACAAGGCTATTCTGTGTGTTTAATAGAACCTAATCCTCCAAGCCCTTATGAACCTCAACAAGCGCCAGATTTGCGAGTATCAGCAATCAATATGCACAGTGTTGAATTGCTAAAGCAGCTTGGGGTTTGGTCGCACATTACCCAAATGCGTTTAACCCCTTACAATGGGCTTGAATGTTGGGAACAAGAAACAGCCAAAACAAGATTCGATGCTGCAGACGTCAATTACCCGCAATTGGGCTATTTCATTGAAAATAGGTTATTGCAGATAGCGCTGTTAGAGCAAATTTCACAGACCTTCATGGACAATGTAACGCTTGTGAGTAATACCTCAGTGAAAATCATAGATGTTGAAACAGGTGAGGTGGAACTTGATGACTCACAGACCATTAAGGCAGCGTTAATTATAGGTGCAGACGGCGCCAATTCACAAGTAAGAAAAGCGGCTGGTATAGGTGTTACAGGATGGCGCTATGGGCAAAACGCTAACGTCATTTCAGTTAAAATGCACCAGTCTTTTGACCCAGTAACTTGGCAACAATTTACCCCCACTGGCCCCTTGGCCTTTTTGCCCATGCATGAGAAGTTTGCCAGTTTAGTTTGGTATGCAGATCAATCAACTACAGACTTCATTAAATCAGCGTCAAATGCCGAGTTAATGACAGCGATAAAGCAAGCTTTTCCCAAGCAGCTTGGTGATTTTGATATTTTAGATAAAGCATATTTTCCATTGATCCGCAGTCATGCTAATCAATATTATTCTGGAAAAGCGCTATTGTTGGGGGATGCTGCACATACTATAAATCCATTGGCAGGACAGGGCGTAAATTTAGGCTTTAAAGATGTCAGTTGCTTTTTGAACTATCTCGAAAAGTATGGCGTATCGGATGTATCTAGCTTATATAGCCGCTATCAGAGAAATAGAAAACCTCAAAATTTGCTGATGATGAGTGCTATGGATCTAATTTATGCAACCTTTAGTAATAATATTACTCCAATAAAAGTCATGCGAAATCTGGGACTTAAAGTGGCTGATAGTGCAGGTCTGTTAAAAGTAGGTGTGCTTAAATACGCTATGGGTTTAGCTTCCCTTAAAGAGTAGTTTTAGGAAACAAGAATGAATTTATTTGTTATTTTGGGTGTTTTATTTTTGGCCCTGATTATCATGGTGCCTTTAATTGATAAATCAGGGGTACGTATGTCAAACGAGAGTTTGGCAAAGTTATCAAAATGGTTTATGCCGCTAGTGTTTATCTTAATTATAGCGGCAATGATTAAATATTTTCTTTTGTAAGAAACAGGGGATAAGGCAAAAAGTTTATTTTTTGCCTTGCCAAATGGTTTCTTCTAACTCACCTTGAATTTCGCAGTCGCTTTGGTCAAAGGTAATATCAATTTGCGCTTTACGCTTGTGATTATAGTCTTTAGTTACTGCGACTATTGTTGGTGTAAGTAGGAAAAGTGCAATTACGTTGACTACTGTCATCAACCCCAACGCCATATCTGCCATAGCCCATACGGTAGGCAGGGCAGCCATAGAACCCCACAAAATCATTCCCAAGTAACCAGCGGTAAAGAGACTTCTACCAACCTTATGGTCGAGCTTGAATAAATGCAGATTACTCTCACCATAAGCATAATTCGCTACCACTGAAGTAAATGCAAAAAACAATATTGCGGCAGCAACAAAGTCAGCGCCTACGCCACCAATATGATTTTCCATTGCTAATTGGGTTAATTGAATGCCTTGCATTTGACCAACAGATGTGTCGGTACCTAATAAAATAATAAATGCAGTGGCAGTACAAAGCACCATGGTATCAATGAATACGCCTAACATTTGAATATAGCCCTGTGAAGCCGGATGATTAGGAGTAGGGGCGGCACTAGCAGCGGCTTGAGGCACACTACCAGAACCGGCTTCGTTAGAGTAAAGCCCGCGTTGAATACCGTTCTTTAATGCGGCAGCAAAAGCTCCAGCGCCAGCTTCTTGAAGACCGAATGCCGAAGTGACTATGTCATAAAGCACTGAGGGAAGTAGCTGTATGTTGATAACTGTAATGATTAACGCCACAGATACATAGGCAATCGCCATGAAAGGCACGACGTACTCAGCAAATCGGGCAATAGCGCGTAAACCGCCTAATACAATTACACCGGCAATTGAAACAATAACAATGCCTGAATACAGTGTGTCTATGCCATAACTGTTTTGAATGGCATCCGTTATGGTATTAGCTTGAACAGCGCTAAATACAAATCCATAGCCAAAAAATAAACACAGGGCAAACAAGATTGCAAACCAAGAGCTTTTAAGTCCTTGTTTGATGTAATAGGCTGGTCCACCTCTAAATTGACCGTTAGCGTCTTTAATCTTATAGGTTTGACCGAGAAGACTTTCCGCATAGCCTGTCGCCATGCCTAAAAACGCAATTACCCACATCCAAAATATGGCGCCAGCGCCACCTAATGAAATAGCAACTGCAACGCCTGCGAGATTACCTGTACCGACTCGGGCAGATAAACTAGTGCATAAGGCCTGAAATGAGGAAATACCCGCTTTACTGTCTTGTTGACTGTTCTTTAACAATCCAAACATATGCTTAAAATCAAGCAATTGAATGAATTTTAACCTAAGGGTGAACCAGATACCGCAAACCAGCAAAATATAGATAAGGATTTGCTCTTCACGCCATAAAATATCATTAACAAATCCTACAACTTCATCTATCAAGAGAGCGTCCTTTTTGAATTAATTTTTATTATTGGGAGTTAAATTTAAAATACCACAATAAAAATCATTAAGGTAGAGATGATCTAGGTGACATAGAAAAAACAGATGGCTGGGGTAGCAGGACTCGAACCTACGAATGGCGGGATCAAAACCCGCTGCCTTACCAACTTGGCTATACCCCAGTTGAATGAACAATGATTATCTTATTTTAAGACCAAAAGTGGCTGGGGTAGCAGGACTCGAACCTACGAATGGCGGGATCAAAACCCGCTGCCTTACCAACTTGGCTATACCCCAACTTTTGGTGCGGAAGGAGAGACTTGAACTCTCACGCCGTGAAGCACTGGAACCTAAATCCAGCGTGTCTACCAATTCCACCACTTCCGCATGAAGCCCGAATAAGAACTTTGGTGGCTACGGCGGGACTCGAACCTGCGACCCCATCATTATGAGTGATGTGCTCTAACCAGCTGAGCTACGTAGCCGTTCCGTTTTCGGAGTGGCGCGTATTATGCTGATATGAGACTAGCGCGTCAACCGTTTTTTTCACCTTTATGAGCGAATGAATAATTACTGAACAACTGGAAATAAAAGGTTAAGGCTTTAAAAACAAAAAAGTGGGTTAAAATACCCACTTTAATGCTGATTAATTAAACAAAAACTGGACAATAATAAATTAAACATTAAATCTGAAATGAATTACGTCACCGTCTTTAACTATATATTCTTTGCCTTCTAAACGCCATTTCCCAGCATCTTTTGCACCTTGTTCGCCGTTATTTTCGATATAATTGTCATATCCGATAACTTCGGCACGAATAAAGCCTTTTTCAAAGTCAGTATGGATCTTTCCAGCTGCTTGGGGGGCGGTAGAACCCGCAGGGTAGGTCCATGCTCTTACTTCTTTTACACCTGCGGTGAAATAGGTTTGTAGATTTAGAAGTTCATAACCAGCGCGAATGACGCGATTTAATCCTGGCTCTTCTAAGCCCAGTTCAGCCATAAAATCTGCCTTGTCTTCATCATCAAGTTCAGCAATATCTGATTCGATTGCGGCACAAACGCTCACCACAACGGCATTTTCTTTTTCGGCGATGGCTTTCACCTGATCAAGGTATGGGTTATTCTCAAACCCATCTTCGTTTACATTAGCAACATACATAGTTGGCTTAAGTGTAAGGAAGTTCATATAGCTAATAGCAGCATGCTCTTCTTTACTAAGCTCTAATGCTCTTAATAATCCGCCTTCATTTAGATGAGGCAGTAATTTCTCTAACACTTTTAATTCAAATTTAGCGTCAGCATCACCACCTTTGGCTCTTTTACCCACACGAAGTAATGCTTTTTCGGTGGTTTCTAAATCAGCCAATGCTAGTTCAGTATTGATAACATCAATGTCTTCGGCAGGGTTTACTTTACCCGCAACGTGTACGATATTATCATCTTCAAAACAACGCACCACGTGGCCAATAGCATCAGTTTCACGGATGTTAGCCAAGAATTTATTACCCAAACCTTCACCTTTTGAAGCGCCAGCTACTAACCCTGCAATATCCACAAATTCCATAGTGGTAGGAATAACCCGCTGTGGTTTAACAATTTCCGCCAATTTATCTAAGCGTAGGTCGGGCACTGGTACTACACCAGTATTAGGTTCTATGGTACAAAATGGGAAGTTAGCTGCTTCAATTCCAGCTTTAGTTAACGCATTAAAAAGCGTTGATTTGCCAACATTTGGTAAACCGACAATGCCACATTTAAATCCCATTTTATGTTCCTATCTTATGCTTTAAACGAATGTAATCTTTGTTGCGCTTCAGTCAAGCCGTTGCTAATAAGTATTTCTATGCACCTAATAGCTTCATCTATGGCTGCGAGTATTTTTTCGTGTTCTTGCGCTGGTGCTTTACTCAATACATGCCCAGTGACTTTAGACTTGTGCCCTGGATGCCCGATACCTATGCGTAAACGTAAAAAATCTCGATTGTTTGCCAGAGCGCGAACAGTGTCTTTAATGCCATTTTGGCTTGAACTACCGCCGATTTTGAATTTGGCGATTCCTGGCTCAAAGTCTAGTTCGTCATAAGCCACTAAAATGTTGTCGGTCGGTATTTTATAGAAGCGGCACATTGCGCCGACAGCTTGACCACTCTTATTCATATAGGTTGTGGGAATGAGTAACCTGACTTCTTGACCTTGTATTATTAAGCGACCAGTAAAACCAAAAAACTTAGCCTCGTATTTTAATGTCACATTAAAACGCGAGGCTAAGTTTTCTACCAAGATAGCGCCGGCATTATGGCGAGTCTCTTTGTATTCGGGGCCTGGATTACCCAGGCCCACAATCAACTGCAAAGCTGACACTGACGATTATTCCTCAGTACCCTCTTCATCGCTGCCTTCTTCAGCTTCAGAAGCAGAAGGGCCTTTAGCAGCTTTAATTGTTACAACAGCAAGATCGTGATCATCGCCCTTTGCAAGCTCAACAGATTCAACACCTTTTGGAAGTGTAATATCTGTTAAGTGTAAAGTTTGACCAAGTTCAACGTTGATTAGGTCAACTTCGATGAACTCAGGTAGATCTTTTGGTAAACAGGTGATTTCAATTTCGTTCATGTGATGTTCAACGTGACCACCGTCAACTTTTACACCTTTCGCTTTCTCTTCGTTTAAGAAGTGAACTGGGATGTTAGTGTGAAGTTTTTCACCAGCAATAACGCGTTGAAAGTCAATGTGCGTTACTTTTGGCTTATAAGGGTGACGTTGCATATCTTTTACAAGCGCTTCAACTTTCTTTCCGTCAACGTTCAAAGTAAGAACGTGAGAATAGAATGCTTCAAATTCTTGCGCTTGAATAACTTTATTGTGCTCTAGCGTAATTGCTTGAGGTTCTTCGTTACCACCATAAAGGATCGCAGGCACTTTGCCTTCATGACGTAGGCGGCGGCTCGCACCTTTCCCTAAGTCATTACGGACGCTTGCGTCCAAATTAAAAATTGCATCAGACATTAGTTGTCTCCAAATGTGTGTTGATTGATTTTGCGACCAAATCAATCAGAATTAAGAATAAAAAACACCGCCTTAACAAAGCGGCGGCGCATTCTATCACTGGAAGCCAGAATCTACAAATAAAACCATGATTATTTATTGTAGTTAATGGTCTTTGGGTCTTTTACGGGAGTGACCCTTGAACTATCTACAATGCTAATGTCGTGAATTTTGATTAGCTTGCCAAATTGAGTAGTTGTCATCATATCTTCCATTACTTCTGCTTTTATGCGGACGACAAGACCATTCTGGCGAAATTGTGCATCTAAATTAAAGGGGGTAAATTTGCTGCCGTCTTTACCAATAAAAGCATAAAAGCCACCTTCAATATCCTTGTATTCAATCTTACCTTCAAGCTCAAACATATCTGTACTCCCTTTATCTTGCGTTTCAGCCGAAATTGATTCAGAGCTGGTTTTTGTAGCTTCAACATTTGAGGTTGAGTTTACTTCTGTACTATCACAGCCATATACGCCCATAACCAGAATCAGTAAAAACCATGCATTTTTCATTTGAAAACCTCGTCAGCAAATAATAATAAAAAAACCGTACCACATAAGTGAGTACGGTTTTAATAAAAGTTCATATATTTAAGTTAAATACTTACTCTTAATATTCAAACATAGCCGAAATAGACTCTTCGTTGCTAATGCGACGAATAGTTTCGGCTAGCATATCTGATAAAGTGAGGAGTTTTACTTTGTCTAACTTTTTAATTGCAGGGCTAAACGGAATACTATCAGTCACTATAATTTCATCAATCACAGATTCCTCTAGATTTTTAGCTGCATTTCCTGAAAAGATCGCGTGTGTAGCATAAGCATACACTCTTTTAGCACCATGTTGTTTTAATGCTTCAGCAGCTTTAGCCAAAGTACCACCAGTATCAATCATGTCATCTACAATGATGCAGTCTCTATCTTTAACATCACCTATGATGTTCATTACCTGAGCGACGTTAGCTTTAGGACGACGTTTGTCAATGATGGCGAGGTCTGAATCATTTAACAACTTAGCGGTTGCTCTAGCACGCACAACACCACCGATATCAGGAGAAACTACTACTGGATCTGTAAAGTCGCGCTTGAACATATCGTCCAATAAAATTGGCGTACCAAAGGCATTGTCAACAGGTACGTCGAAGAAGCCTTGAATTTGCTCTGCATGTAGATCGACTGTGAGTACGCGGTCTACACCAACGCTGGACAAGAAATCTGCAACGACGCGGGCAGTAATAGGTACACGCGCACTGCGCACACGTCTGTCTTGTCTGGCATATCCGAAATATGGAATGACAGCTGTAATTCGACCCGCGGAAGCGCGTCGGAAAGCATCTATCATCACAATTAATTCCATCAAATTATCATTTGTAGGCGCACATGTAGACTGAATAATAAAAACGTCCGAACCACGGACGTTTTCATGAATTTCAACGGAGATTTCTCCATCACTAAAACGCCCAACACTGGCGTTTCCTAATTTAGTATAGAGACGGTCGGCAACTTTCTGAGCAAGTTCAGGAACGGCGTTTCCTGCGAATAGCTTCATATCTGGCACAAGATATTCCTCGGTGCAAAAGTATTGGGTGGTTCGCAAATTAACACTTACTGCAAACAACACTTAGCTAAAAATTTGGGCGGCTTGACCTTACCTAAGCTAAACCGAGTTGCTGAAGCAGGGGAGAGGCACTTACTCCTCTACTGACAAAGCCGGTAAATTCTGTAGGTAACTGTCGAAGTACATCATTGGCATCATCTTCACTATCAAATATAGCAAAAACACTAGCACCTGTACCTGTCATTCTCGACGGTGCGTAGTTTACCAACCAGTGTAATAATTTTGCAACCTTAGGTTGCAGTTTACAGACCAAAGATTGACAATCATTTGATGTAGATTCGAAATTAAACGCGTCAGGCGTTATTTTTTTCGTATTTCGTGGTAAGTCGGGGTGGGTAAAAACAGTTTGTGTACTCATGTGCACTTTTGGGTTTGCCACCAAATACCACTTTTGAGGGTAGTCTAACGGTGTAATTTTTTCCCCAATGCCTTCGGCAAAACCGCTTTTCCCATTCACAAATACGGGAACGTCAGCACCTATGCATTTACCGATTTCCATCATTTGGGAATTGGGCAAATTCAGTTGCCACAATTTGTTTAATGCTAATAATACTGTTGCTGCGTTAGAAGAACCTCCGCCAATACCTCCCCCCATCGGTAAGTTTTTTTTGATTTTAAACTGCGCACCTAAGGAATTTGACTTGTAAGGTAGAAGCGCTTTTGCCGCCTTAATGACGAGATTATCTTCATCCTTTACATCCGGTAGTGACTCCGCCATGCAAACTTGGTTTGAGTCGTCAATCTTAATCCCAACCTGATCGCCTGAAGCTAATAATTGAAAATAAGTCTGTAGATCATGATAACCGTTTTCAAAACGTCCGTTGATGTGTAGAAAAAGATTAAGTTTGGCAGGCGATGCTAACCAGGTAAATTCACTCATTGGATAAAAGTCCAATCGTCTATTCGAATAATTAAACGTGTTCCATTGGCTTGGTGTTCTAAATTTATCAAACTTGGAAGGGTTTTTTGCATTTGCGACTTAACCTTAAAATCTGCATATTTCTTATAGCTGATTTGCCAAACTTCACAACCGACACAGCTTGGGGTTAAGGTTTCCAATAATCCGTTTGGATAAAAACTAGTGGCGTCTTTTGGTTGGTATTGCCCAGCCAACCAAACGGGCAAACTACTAACGGGTATGGCCCATCCCGTCACTTGTTGTATTAGAAAGTCAGGTGAGCTATCTTGCCATTTTTGATCATCTACCTCAATGTTAGCTTCGCGACCGTCATACTGCATTTTTGCTATGGTTGACCCTACTACCGTTGATAGCAACATATCAAATTGACTATCAATCTGATGCCAGGATAGATAACCACTTTTTCTTTCGTCAGGCGTTATTACCGCTATTTTGCCTTTTACATGCCAATTTGAAGGTAATTCATTAAGGGTATTTACGCTTAAAGACTGGGATACATCTGGCTTGCTAGCACAGCCTACTAAGATGAGAATGCCCATAAAGAGCAGAATAAATTTAGTGCCAAATTTTGTCATAAATGAAAATCAAACTTCTAAAAAAATGTATTTCAGCGGGAATTTACAGCATATCACAGGTATACAAAGACATTTTATTGATTAAGTTGTTCAACAATGTAGCTATTATCTTTTAATATGTCTGGGATTTTACTACAATGCGTCGTCTTTCAATCAGAGTAAAAATATCAACTTCATGTCGTTTTTATCCATTGGCGTAAATCATACCTCTGCACCTGTTGCCTTGCGAGAAAAAGTTGCCTTTACGCCCGATAAGTTGATACAAGCCCTCTCTGAGTTTTCTTCAAAATCTAATGAGATCGTCATTTTATCAACCTGCAATCGAACAGAAGTATATGTAGCAGGCGAGATGGAAGATGCAGCGCAATTGGTTGACTGGTTGGCAAAATTTCACCAACTAGATGTTAAAAACCTGTCCGAACATATTTATCATTATGGTCACGTGCAAAGTGTTCAGCATTTAATGCGAGTCGCTACTGGCTTGGATTCTCTTATTTTAGGAGAGCCTCAAATACTGGGACAGGTAAAACAAGCCTATAACGAAGCCAAGCGCGTAGGGACTGTGGGCCCTCAGTTTGAAAAGTTATTTCAAACTACTTTTGCCGTGGCGAAACAAGTACGCTCAGAAACAGAAATTGGTGCAAATGCTGTGTCAGTGGCCTTTGCGGCTGTTCAATTGGCAAAACAGATTTTTTCTGCCATCAGCAAAAGTAATATATTGTTAGTCGGTGCTGGCGAAACCATCGAATTAGTGGGGCGTCACTTAAAAGATGCGAATGCGAAAACCATTACAGTGGCTAACAGAACGCTAGAGCGAGCTAGCGACCTTGCGGATAAGTTAGATGGCAAGGCGATTAGTATATCTCAAGTACCTGCACACCTAGCTGAGGCTGACGTTGTTATAAGCTCAACTGCTAGTTCTTTACCTTTGATTGGTACTGGAATGGTTAGCACAGCTTTAAAACAACGTCGTCATAAACCTATGCTGTTAATTGATCTTGCGGTACCACGAGACATAGAAAATGAAGTTGCCGATCTGGATGATGCCTATTTGTACACGGTTGACGATTTACAAGATATCATTGAACAAAACCTTGCCAACAGAGAGCAAGCCGCCAAGCAAGCAAGTGAAATTATTACGCAAAAGAGCATTGAATTCAGTCAATGGCTTGAACAAGCTGAGCAGGTTGATTTAATTCGAAGTTATAGAGGTCAATCAGAAGATATTAAACAAAAATTGGTCGAAAAAAGTCTACAAGCCCTTGAAAAGGGAGCGAATGCTGAAGACGTTTTAAATGAATTGGCGAACAAGTTATCGAAACAATTGATGCATGGACCCACGAAAGCTTTCCAAACAGGAATAAAAAATGGCGACCAAGCATTGTTAGACGTGTTAAAATCTACCTTAATATCAGAAAGTAACAATAAATAGCGTCACTTGGTATCCAACAAAATCAAGTGGACGAACACAACAAGACGAAAAAAGTTACATGAAAGAATCGGTTATACTTAAACTCCAAACCCTAGTCGAACGCTTTGAAGAGGTTCAAGCTTTATTGGGCGATCCTGATGTCATTGGCAACCAAGAAAAATTCCGCGCCTTATCTAAAGAGTTTTCGCAATTAGAAGAAGTGGTTAAACAATTTGGTGAGTTCAATCAAGCAAATGAAGACCTTGAATCAGCCAGTGAAATGCTCAAAGAAGACGACGAAGAAATGCGAGAAATGGCGCAAGAAGAATTTAAGGCCGCAAAACAACGCATAGAAGAGTTGGAAACATCGTTACAAATTTTATTGTTGCCAAAAGATCCCAATGATGACAACAGTTGCTTTTTAGAAATTAGAGCCGGGGCTGGCGGTGATGAAGCTGCTATTTTTGCTGGTGATTTATTCAGAATGTACAGTCGTTATGCTGAATCAAAAGGCTGGCGTATGGAAGTCATGAGTGCCAATGAAGGTGAACATGGTGGCTATAAAGAAATCATAGCAAATGTTTCCGGTGATGGCGCTTATGGCATTTTAAAATTTGAATCTGGTGGACATAGAGTACAACGGGTGCCTGAAACAGAATCCCAAGGTCGTATTCACACTTCAGCTTGCACAGTTGCGGTATTACCCGAGATTCCAGAATCTGAGGCCATAGAGATTAATCCTGCGGATTTACGGGTGGATACCTTTA
Source organism: Glaciecola sp. 1036 (assembly GCF_050306235.1). Taxonomy (NCBI): domain Bacteria; kingdom Pseudomonadati; phylum Pseudomonadota; class Gammaproteobacteria; order Alteromonadales; family Alteromonadaceae; genus Glaciecola; species Glaciecola sp. 1036. The sequence goes on from NZ_JBLWFH010000006.1 coordinate 68,332, forward strand.
GAGCTTCAGGAGCAGGTGGTCAGCACGTAAACAAAACTGACTCTGCAATCCGTATTACCCACATTCCTTCAGGTATGGTGGTAGAGTGTCAAGACGAACGAAGTCAGCACAAAAACCGAGCCAAAGCTATGTCTGTCTTGCAGGCGAGATTAAACCAAATGGAGCAAGATAAACGTTCGGCCGAAGAAGCTAGTACACGCAAATCTTTGGTAGGTAGTGGAGACCGTAGCGAGCGCATTAGAACGTACAATTTTCCGCAAGGACGTGTTACTGACCACAGAATCAATTTGACGTTATATAAGCTAGACGATGTTATCGAAGGGCAATTATCAGCCCTTGTCGATCCTATTCGTCAAGAACATCAAGCTGACATGTTAGCTGCCTTATCTGAAGAAAACAGATAGAGGCAAGTTTTGCTAAATGTTTTAAAAAACCTTAACTGATGCTGAGTAATCAACAAGCAATTGAATGGGGAGTCAAACGCCTCGAAGAGGCAGGCTTTCCATTAGATGACGCGCGATTTGAAGCTAAATTATTGCTCAAACATGTGACGCAATTGTCGTCTACAGACTTGATAACTAAAGTATATAGCAGACTTGATGAAAACGACAGGCTGCATTATGAATCTTGTATTTTGCAGCGAGTCGACGGAAAACCTGTAGCTTATATAACAGGTGAAACTGGATTCTGGAATTTATCTCTTTATACGGATACCTCTACCTTAATTCCTCGTCCTGATACCGAAACCCTAGTGGAATGGGCGCTAGAATTGCCATTGCCGGCGACAGCAAGGGTGATAGATTTAGGAACCGGGACAGGTGCAATTGCGTTATCGTTAAAGAGTGAAAGACCTCAATGGGACGTAAGCGGCATAGACAAAATTGCAGAAGCGGTTAGCTTAGCGAAGAAAAATGCTCAGCATAATCAGCTAAATGTTGCTTTTTTTCAGAGTCATTGGTTTGATTCTGTAAACCAGGAAAAATTTGATTTGATAGTGTCTAATCCACCCTATGTGGAATCCGATAGTGCGTATTTAGAGCAGGGCGATTTAAGGTTTGAGCCAATGAGCGCATTAGTATCAGCAAATAATGGTTATGCTGATTTGACGCTTATTATAGAGAAAAGCCGTGACTTTCTGAGTAAAGATGGTTGGTTGCTGCTAGAACATGGATTTGAACAAGCTGAGGAATTACAGCGTATATTCAATTCATTGGGATTTACATCGATTCAAACGAAACTAGATTTAAACGGTTTACCGCGCATAACCGGCGGACAATTTACACAATAAGGATAGTTATATGTACATTATGCTTAAGCATTTGCATCAAACTTCAATCACACTCACATTTGTTTTATTTTTGATTGCCTTTGTCGCAACCATGATGGATGCGCCTTTAGCTAAAAAGAAATGGTTAAAAATCACCCCGCATATTTTGTACACCATAGTATTAATCACTGCGGTTGCAATTTGGTTCACCATGGGAAGCCAAGCTTACGAATTGAATTGGTTGATTTCAAAAATTATCGGTTTCTTGCTATATGTTCTTTCTATTTCATTTGCCTTGAAATGGGCACGTAACAATGCAATGCGAATAGTGGGTTTGTTAAGCGCAATTGCTTGGTTAGGAGTAACCGCTAGTATTGCCATTTCAAAATCTAGCCTTTTTTAATAAGTAGGTAGCAAAATGAATGTAATTAATCAGGTGAATGTGGGTGACATTGAGGTTAGCAATCAGGCACCTTTTGTATTATTCGGCGGCATGAACGTGCTTGAATCAAGAGACTTGGCAATGAGGATTGCGGAAACCTACGTAGAGGCGACGCAAAAACTCAAGATTCCTTATATTTTTAAAGCATCTTTTGACAAAGCCAACCGCTCAAGTATGTACTCTTATCGAGGTCCAGGCATGGACGAGGGGTTAAAGATCTTCGAAGAGATCAAAAAAACCTTTAATATTCCATGCATTACCGATGTACATGAACCTTATCAGGCACAACCTGTGTCTGAAGTGGTTGATGTAATACAACTACCAGCATTTTTGGCTAGACAGACGGATTTAGTCGTCGCTATGGGGAAAACTAACGCCTGTATTAATGTTAAAAAGCCACAGTTCTTGGCTCCCCATGAAATGGCGCACATCATTAAAAAGTTCGACGAAGCCGGCAATAATAAAATTATGCTTTGTGAGCGGGGAAGTTGCTTCGGTTATAACAATCTAGTCGTCGATATGTTGGGTATGGATGAGATGAAATCCATGGCACCGGTAATTTTTGATGCTACTCATGCGTTACAAAAACCCGGTGGTCGCAGTGATTCCGCTGATGGTCGTCGTAGACAGGCTGCTGAGCTTGCTCGAAGCGGCATGGCATTGGGTATTGCGGGATTATTTATCGAAGCGCACCCTGATCCTGAACAGGCCAAATGTGATGGTCCATGTGCCTTACCTTTGGATAAACTCAGCGCCTATCTTACGCAAATGAAGGCAATTGATGAGTTAGTTAAATCATTTGCGCCATTGAATATTCAATAAGGTGCAACCTCATAAAGCAGTTGGTTGCAGTATTTTATAATAATTACAGTCCCCAAGACCTTTGAGTTCTGAACGTTGTTTTTCTGAACGCGAAATATGTTGGGGACATAACTTTTCCGTAAATTCATCCATTATTATTTCATTTTCATGAGCTAAGCTTTCTAGCCGAGCAGCTCTTACAACAGTTTCTCCCCAGATATCGAAACTAGGTTGTTCGCTGGATGTAAAGTTCGCATACACTATACCTGTGGCGATTCCGCAGCGTGCATTCAGCTTTGGTATATGTTTGTTATTTTTGCACTTTAGCGTCAAGGCTTTAGATAGAGACAGCGCATTATTTGCGATTTTTCTGGGATTATTGACAATATCAGTTAGACCGACGACACAAAGTAGTTGGTCACCATTGGTTTTAACTCTATAAGCGTTTGAGTTTTGTATTATTGCATCTAATTCACTAAACAAATGATGCAGTTTCATATAAGCATTTTGTTCTCCCATGGCTTTAAACTTCATTGTGGAGTTTATAAAGTCGAGGCTAATCACGGTACAAAAACGACTCTCTAGCACTGGAGACTGTTTACTGGTGGAACTCAACATAGGTAAAAATTCTTTTGGTAACAACTTGTCTATCAAATTAGATTGTTGTTGGTTCTCACCGGTTACCTTTTGCCAAAGAATGTTCATTTTTGTTCTAATAACCATGGCACAACTTAAGCAAGCTAACATCAATATCAGGTTATTAACGGCTAGCACACCTGAATTTATGGAGTCGTTTAGATAAAAAATGACAAAACAGCAATAAGGCAGCAAAAGCGTTATCACTAAAAAACGAAATCCAACTCTACTTGCTGCAGGCGTAATAGCACTTAGCACACATAGTGCAACCAGCAGGAAATAGTGAAGCCCCATGTTAGTTTGCCAAATCAAGCAAGCTACTGAGATATAACTGGAAAACGCCGTAAAAAGTAAAAACCTGCCGATATTCTCTTTACGATGGGACAGTAAAAAATAGCAAATAGTGAATAGAATTAAGTGGAACAGGGTATTGATCAAATGCCAGTGCAATTGTGCCGAAAATAAATATTTTATTGATTGAAGCACAATAATAGCAATCATAACCAAGGTTACTTTGCTAAGTACTTGTTGTTGCGAAAATGTCTGTTTTGATTCTAGGGTAAAACGAGAAAACGCCATATGTTTGTCTTCCTTGACCTTTCATATGGCGACTATTTTGGCTTATTTAAGCTGGTCTTCCAACTGATCTACTAGCCTGATTGCATCACCAATGTAGCTGGCCGGGCTCAGAGACTTTAAGCTGTTTTTAGCTGGTTCTGGCATTTCTAGGTTATCGATGAATTCACCGATCGCCTGAGCATTGACTTTTTTACCACGAGTAAGCTCTTTAAGCTTTTCATAGGGCTTTTCTATGCCATAGCGACGCATTACCGTTTGTATAGGTTCAGCTAAAAGTTCCCAATTTGCATCTAGCTCATTGGCTAAGCTTTGCTCATTCACTTCTAACTTGCTAATACCTTTTAAGGTCGCCTGATAGGCGATTAACGAGTAACCTAAACCAACGCCAAGGTTTCTAAGTACAGTAGAATCTGTTAAATCTCGCTGCCAGCGACTTACCGGCAGTTTTGCACTTAGGTGCGAAAGAATCGCGTTCGCAATACCTAAGTTGCCTTCAGAGTTTTCAAAATCAATAGGGTTTACTTTGTGCGGCATGGTTGAAGAACCAATTTCCCCGGCGATTGTTTTCTGCTTGAAATGACCTAATGCAATATATCCCCAAACATCACGGTCAAAATCGATAATAATAGTATTGAAACGAGCAATGGCATCATACAATTCTGCGATATAATCGTGAGGCTCAATTTGTGTTGTGAAAGGGTTGTGAGTTAATCCTAAAGAGCTGACAAATTGTGCTGAAAACTCATGCCAATCTACATCTGGATAAGCACTTAAATGAGCATTGTAGTTACCAACAGCGCCATTGATTTTGCCTAATATTTCCACTGATTTAATTTGCTTGAGTTGCTTGTGCAATCGTACCGCAACATTCGCCATTTCCTTACCCATTGTCGATGGAGAAGCCGGTTGACCGTGAGTACGAGACATCATAGGGATATCACGGTATTGTTTTGCTAGTTTAGCTATGGCATCAATAATGGCTTGGCATTGTGGCACTAAAACTTGCTGTAGACCATTGGTTAGCATTAACGCGTGGGATAAGTTATTAATATCTTCAGAGGTACAAGCAAAGTGAATAAACTCAGATACTTGTGCTAATTCATCCAGCGCTTCCACTTTTTCTTTTAAAAAGTACTCAACCGCTTTTACGTCATGATTGGTTGTACTTTCAATATCTTTAATACGTTGAGCATCAACTTCGTTAAAGTCAGCAACTATGTTATTTAAAAGTTTATTAGCTTGCTCACTTAACGCTGGTACTTCATTGATAGCATCAAGGGCAGCAAGGGCCTGAAGCCATCTTACTTCAACTTCAACTCTATACTTGATTAAACCAAACTCACTAAAAAATTCGCGCAAGTCGCTCGTTTTGCTGCCATATCGACCATCTACTGGAGACAGCGCCGTTAAACTAGATAAATTCATCGTAAATCCTGCTCATTAACTCATTAGTCTCAGGGCTTGTTTTGCCGCCAATACTATTTTTTTTCGTGAAAACAATATTTGTCGTCGTTGACCACCTAATTGGCGCCACAACACCGCTGACCGTACACCTGCAAGCAGTAGGGTACGGACCTTTTTTTGATTAACTTCCAAACTTAGATATTGATGATTTCCTGCCACTTGAATTTTAGGGGCCAAGGGGCTCACTAAATCACTGTAAATGCTGGCCAGTGAGGTCAATATTTGTTGATGTTCAAATTCTACATGGGCAAGTTGTCGCTGCACATGTGACACCCGTTGGGCGAGCTCATCCATCACCTTTGGATTTTTTGCCAGTTTGCGCTCTAAACTCAAAATTGACGCAACGTAACGAGTAATTTCAGCGTCCTTTTGTACACTTGAATTATCTAATTGGGCGACCAATGTGGTGAAACCGATGCGTAAATTTGAAAGTTTGCCGTACACTTGTTGCGTATTTTCAGGGGAAGTCACTAATATACTTGATAAAGAAGCTTCAAAAGCGGCTTCATCAGCATTTCCTAATCTTGATATAGACTTGACCAGTGCTGCCGCTTGACATACACCCGCTAATGCAATTTGTGTTTCGATTTGTTTGGTTATCATCAGGCGTTTTGTGACTCAAGATTATTTTTTGATGTTGTTGCAGTAACAAAACTGTCCCCTTGCTGATAGGCATCGATAATGCCGCCACCAAGACAAACTTGATCTGCGTAAAATACTGCTGACTGTCCAGGCGTTACAGCTTTTTGTGGGGTATCGAAAATAACTTTCACTTTATCTTCTTTTAAAGGCACAATTTGACAATCTATATCTTGTTGACGATAGCGTGTTTTCACCGTAGCTCTAATGGTTTCGGTTAAAGGTAAGCGGTCAACCCAATGCAATTGTGACGCAATTAACCCTCTGGAGAATAAAGCAGGATGATTTGCCCCTTGAGCGACAATCAATACATTTCGTTCTACGTCTTTACCCACAACATACCAAGGTTCATCGCCATAATCTTTGGTACCGCCGATGAGTAATCCTTTGCGTTGGCCTAGTGTGTGATACATCAGGCCATCATGTTTACCAATGGCTTGTCCATCTACGGTTTCAATCACACCAGGTTGAGCAGGTAAGTATTGAGATAAAAAGTCTTTAAATTTGCGTTCCCCAATAAAACAGATACCTGTACTGTCTTTTTTATTATGGGTAATTAAATCATGCTCTTCCGCTATACGGCGTACTTCGGGCTTTTCTAAATGCCCAACTGGGAATAGGGTTTTTTCAACTTGTTCGTGGCTTAGGGTGTAAAGAAAGTAACTTTGATCTTTGTTGTTATCTAAGCCTCTAATCATTTGCCACTTGCCATCAGTAAAACGTTTCTGCACATAGTGGCCAGTAGCAATGTAATCTGCTCCCAAGTCTTCCGCTGCATATTCTAAAAACGCTTTAAACTTGATTTCTTTGTTACACATGATGTCAGGATTAGGTGTTCTACCTGCTTTATACTCTTCTAAAAAGTATTCAAACACATTGTCCCAGTATTCTGCGGCAAAGTTTATTCTGTGTAGTTTTATGCCAAGCTTGTCCGCAACATTTTGCGCATCAGCAAGATCTTCCGCCGCAGCGCAATATTCGTCATTGTCGTCTTCTTCCCAGTTTTTCATAAACAAGCCTTCGACCTGATAGCCTTGCTGTTGCAATAGTAAGGCTGAAACAGATGAATCTACACCACCAGACATACCAATAATGACTTTGGTGTCTTGTGGCGATTTATTTGTAGCAGTTAATGGCAATGTCATAGAAAGTTGAGCGCAAAATTATCCAGTTAAAAAATGAGCGCGGAGTATATCAGATATTGCCTTGGGTGGGTATAACAAAGGGGAGTAAATTAGAGTAAAATATACTCACCATTTGCAATGCCATCTATGGTCCAGCTTCCTACACGATAGCGAATGAGTCGCAGGGTAGGGTGACCAATGTGTGCTGTCATTCTTCTCACTTGTCTATTACGTCCTTCGATTATAGTAATCGCTAGCCATGTGGTTGGAATATGGCGCCGTTCACGTATTGGTGGGACTCGTGGCCAGAGTTGATTTGGTTCGGGTATTATCTTTACTTTTGCAGGTAGCGTCATACCATCTTTTAGCTCAACTCCCTTTTTTAGTGCATTTATAGCATCATTTGAGGGCTCTCCCTCAACTTGAACCCAATATGTTTTGCTAGTTTTCTTTTTTGGGTTAGTTAATTGATGCGCCAATTTACCATCATTGGTCAAAACTAATAAACCTTCGCTGTCTTGGTCTAGACGACCTGCAGGGTAAATATTTGGAATATCTATGAAATCTTTTAATGTGGTGCGATTGTCATTGTCGGTAAACTGAGAAAGCACCATATAAGGCTTATTAAATAATAGTATCTGTCTGATAACAATTTTCCATAAATAATGAACAAAGATAAACAGGTTCTAAGCAATACATAGTATACCCATTGCATTTTTTGCTAGGAATCCACTGGGGATAAAATTTGAACATTAAAAAAGCAGACGAAGCGTCTGCTTTTTTAACATAACTGAACCTAAGATTATGTTTGTAGGAAACTAACGGGATTGTTCCTCGTCTTGTACCAAATCTATATTTTCAGCATGAAGACCTTTCGGTCCTTGCTCGACTTCAAACGTTACCGTCTGTCCAGCTTTAAGTGAACGATAGCCGTCCATATTTATAGTGGAGTAATGTGCAAAGATATCTTCGCCACCATCTTCCGGAACAATAAAGCCAAATCCCTTCGCATTATTAAACCACTTTACTTTTCCAACTGCCATGCTACAACTTCCTAATCATATTCCTTGAAAACTTTTGATCTTGTCTCCACTATGTATACTACGAAGTACTACAAAATCATTCCTTACTAGTGTTGACTAAAGTGACTCACACCTAAAAAGCATCACGCCAGAGTAATGTTGGTAGGGTATGGTCGATTTGTCAAGTAAATAAAACAAAGATACTACCAGTTTACTAAGTAAAATAGATTGCGTTAATTAGAGATAGCCGTAATATAAACTATGAGCAAAGACAATATATTAAGCACTGATGGCGACAAACTGCTGGAAAAACAGCAGCAGAAAACTCAGCCGCCGCCGATGTATAAAGTAATACTGAATAACGACGACTACACACCGATGGACTTTGTTATCGAAGTGTTGATGACCTTCTTTTCAATGGATGCTGAGAAAGCAAATCAACTCATGTTAACAGTCCATTATCACGGAAAAGCGGTTTGTGGCATATATACTGCAGAGATAGCAGAAACCAAAGTAATGCAGGTTAACCAATATTCTCGTAAACATCAGCATCCGCTAATGTGTACAATGGAACCGGCGCAATAAGGGGATTTTATGCTAAATAAAGATTTAGAACAGACCTTAAATGAAGCATTTGTTTATGCGCGTCAGCACAAGCATGAATTTATGACTGTTGAGCATTTATTGCTAATGCTACTGGATAATCCAGCAGCAAGCGAAGCCCTCAAGGCTTGTGGTGCTAAGGTTGAAACGTTAAGAACAGAACTAACAGAATTCGTCAATGAAACTACGCCTCTATTGTCAGAAGAAGATGATGTGGAACGGGAAACTCAACCCACATTAGGTTTTCAACGCGTCCTTCAGCGTGCTGTTTTTCACGTACAGTCTTCAGGAAAAGGTGAAGTTACTGGTGCCAACGTTTTGGTGGCCATTTTCAGTGAACAAGAGTCTCAAGCGGTTTACATATTGAAAAAAGCCGATGTTACCCGCTTAGATGTGGTGAATTTTATTTCACACGGTGTGACTAAAAACGACGACGCAGATGATGGTGGTCACGATGAGCTGCATGAAGAAAGTGCAGAAGGTGATGAAAATCAGTCAATGCTGTCAAAATATGCCACCAACCTAAATTTTGCCGTGAAAGAAGGCAAAATTGATCCTTTAATCGGTCGCGATGGTGAAGTTGAACGATGTATTCAAATATTATGTAGACGTCGTAAAAATAATCCGTTGTTAGTTGGAGAAGCGGGTGTTGGTAAAACGGCAATTGCTGAAGGCCTAGCCTATCGCATTGTGAATCAAGATGTACCCGAAGTTATCTCTGAGAGCACTATCTACTCGTTAGATCTAGGAAGTTTGTTAGCTGGAACTAAATATCGAGGCGACTTTGAAAAACGTCTGAAAGGCATTTTAAAAGAGCTGACGCAAGATAAACACGCCATTATGTTTATCGATGAAATTCATACTATTATAGGCGCAGGTGCTGCATCTGGCGGCGTTATGGATGCCTCTAACTTACTCAAACCAAAATTGAGTAGTGGGGAGTTACGCTGCATAGGTTCAACGACTTATCAAGAATACCAAGGTATTTTCGAGAAAGATCGTGCCCTAGCAAGACGATTCCAAAAAATTGATGTCATTGAACCTAGTGTCGATGATACAACGAAAATTTTGATGGGATTAAAATCCCGTTATGAAGAACACCATAGCGTCAGATTTACCCAGAAAGCTATAGCAGCTGCGGCAGAATTGTCAGCTAAATACATCAATGAGCGTCAATTACCTGACAAGGCCATAGATGTAATAGACGAAGCTGGTGCGAGACAGCGTCTGTTGCCAGAATCCAAACGTAAAAAAACAATTGGTGTTTCTGATATTGAGCAAATCGTATCAAAAATTGCAAGGATTCCAGAAAAGTCAGTTTCTGCGTCGGATAAAGATATCTTAAAGAATCTTGGACGTAACCTGAAAATGGTGGTCTTTGGTCAAGATGAAGCAATTGATAAGCTAAACGAGTCGATTCAGTTGTCTCGCTCTGGTTTAGGTAACGAAGGTAAGCCTATTGGTAGTTTCTTGTTTGCTGGTCCAACTGGGGTTGGTAAAACAGAAGTCACACAGCAATTAGCTAAATTAATGGGTGTAGAACTCGTTAGGTTCGATATGTCTGAATATATGGAGCGTCATTCGGTCAGTCGTCTAATTGGCGCTCCTCCAGGATATGTGGGTTATGATCAAGGTGGTTTATTAACTGACGCTGTGATTAAGCATCCATATTCAGTGGTGTTATTAGACGAAATTGAGAAAGCCCACAGCGATATCTACAACATTTTGTTACAGGTAATGGACCATGGGACATTAACTGATAACAATGGCCGCAAGGTTGACTTCAGAAATGTTGTCTTGGTAATGACCACTAATGCTGGTGTTCAAGCTACAGTGCGTAAATCTATTGGTTTCAAACAGCAAGACGGTAGTCACGACGCATTGGCTGAAATTAATAAAACCTTTACGCCAGAATTTAGAAACCGTTTAGATGCTATCGTTTGGTTTAATCATCTTAACAAAGATGTCATTTTACAGGTTGTTGATAAATTCATTATTGAATTACAAGCGCAACTTGACACGAAATCTGTATCACTTGAAGTATCTGATAAGGCTAGGGCTTGGTTAGCAGAGAAAGGATACGACAAGGCTATGGGAGCTCGTCCTATGTCTCGTTTAATTCAGGAGCAGTTGAAGAAAGAATTAGCCTCTGAGTTATTGTTTGGTCAATTAACCAAAGGTGGAGAAGTGAAAGTAGACCTTAAGAAAGATAAACTTTCTTTTGAATACACTCCCATTGAGGCAAGAAAAGAGCAGGAAAAATCCTAATACAGGCTTTGCTTGAGTACTAAAAACAAAAAACCGCCTTTTAGGCGGTTTTTTTACGTCGAGACGATTTTATTAACGCGCACGATAAATGATTCGACCTTTACTCAAATCGTAAGGCGTCATTTCAACAGTCACTTTATCGCCTGTTAAAATTCTAATGTAGTTTTTGCGCATTTTGCCAGAGATATGAGCGGTGACCACGTGACCGTTCTCAAGTTCTACTCTGAACATAGTATTAGGCAGTGTATCTAACACTGTCCCTTCCATTTCAATACAATCTTCTTTCGCCATTTAAAGCAGTTACCCCAACGTTTAATGAAAATATAGCCGCGCGAACCATACAGAAACTTTACTCATTAGTAAAGTATTTCCTAATATTTATCTGTAGATTACCCATTGATTATTGATAAATCGCTGATGTGGGCGAAATTTTTGTTTGTAGTTCATCTTTTTGCAGTCATCAATTTGATAACCCAAATATAAATAATCCAATCCTAAGGATAAGGTGGCCTTAATCTGTTCTAAGATCATAAAGCTTCCCAATGATCTATGGCTGTAGTCTGGATGATAAAAAGTATAAAGGGCGGATAAACCATCTTTTAATTTGTCAGTGACAGCGACAGCGACTAGTTGATGCTCATCTCGAGCTTCAACAAAAAGTGGCTTTTGCCATTGGCAGCGGATAAAACTCGAATATTGTTCATAATTTGCCGGATACATACTTCCGTCCTTATGATTGGCCTCGATATAGGCTTCATAAAGAGGATAATAATCATCCCGTTCATCAAAACGCATACTGACAGTTAATGATTTGTTTTTACTTTGCACTCGTTTTTGTGATTTGCTAAAACTGAACTCATTACACATGATTCGCAGCGATTCACAGGCTTTGCAATTTCCACAATGAGGTCTGTATAGTTGTTCACCTGAACGGCGAAAGCCTAGGTTGACCAGTTCTGGATAGGCCGTTTTTAAGGCTTCAGACGGAAGCATGCACACTAAAAGTTGCTCTTCCTCTTCAGGAAGATAACTGCAAGTAAACTTTTGAGTGATGCCAAATTTCATTTCAAATCTAATTCTCGTCTTGTCCAAACATCATTTTCGACGCTCTTATTCACCAGGCTTTTAAGCACAGGTAAAAATTCGTCCCGGGGAATTGTTTTACACCCTAATGAGGCTAAATGAGGATTAGTCATTTGACAATCAATTAATGGTAAATTTTGTGCTTTCATATGTGCAACTAGCGCCCAAAGCGCTGCTTTGCTGGCATCAGTTTGAATATGAAACATGGACTCCCCGCAGAAAATACTGTTTAAGCCAATGCCATAAAGCCCACCAACTAGATCACCATCGCCATTCCATACTTCTACAGAATGCGCATGTCCCATATAATGTAAGTCGATATAAGCGTGCAGCATTTCTTCGGTAATCCAAGTATTGTTTGGATTAGAAAGGGTCTCAACATCCCTAGGAACCTGCGCGCAAGCATCAATGACGCGCTCAAATGCATAATCCATGGTTGCTGTATACTGATACTTTCTTACCGACTTTCGCAGGCTACGGGAAGGGGAGAAATCATCCACTAACAGGACACCTCTAGGGTTTGGTGTCCACCAAAGAATGGGTTCCCCTAGACTGTACCAAGGGAAAATCCCATTATTGTATGCGTGTAATAATCTTTCTGGACTTAAATCACCACCAAATGCTAGCAATCCATTAGGCTCATCAAGGGCGAGTTGATGAGCTGGAAAACTTAAGCTATGGTCAAGCTTAAAAAGCTCTATCATGTTTAGACTTTTACACCTTTGTCAGTAGATTAGCGTTATTCCATTGAGTCCAAGTACTTTTCTGCATCTAGCGCAGCCATACAACCTGTTCCTGCAGACGTAATAGCTTGTCGGTAAACATGGTCGCATACATCTCCTGCGGCAAAAACGCCGGGTACGCTAGTCTGGGTTGCATTCCCGTTTAGACCGCTATTCACCACTATATAACCATCTTTCATTTCGAGTTGGCCGTCAAATATTGACGTATTAGGACTGTGACCGATAGCGATAAATAAGCCCATTACATCTATTGAGCTGATGTCGCCAGAATCAGTATCTTTAATCTCTATGTTTGTGACACCCATATCATCCCCTTTAACTTGTTCAAGGGTTTTATTTAGGTGTAGTACTACATTGCCGTTTTCTGCTTTATCTAGCAAGCGCTGAGCAAGAATTTTTTCACTTCTGAAACTATCACGTCTATGAATAACGTGTACTTCAGATGCTATGTTGGATAAATATAATGCTTCTTCAACAGCGGTATTTCCGCCGCCCACTACTGCAACTTTTTGATTGCGATAGAAAAAACCGTCGCAGGTTGCACAGGCGCTAACACCTTTGCCCATGAAAGCTTGTTCGCTTTCTAACCCTAAATACTTTGCAGATGCGCCTGTGGCAATTATCAAAGCATCGCAGGTGTAAGTGCCACTATCACCTTTTAACGTAAAGGGGCGGTTTTTTAAGTCTGTTTCATTAATGTGATCAAAAATGATTTCAGTATCAAATTTTTCAGCGTGTTTTTGCATGCGAACCATTAAGTCTGGTCCTGTGAGTCCTTCAGGATCACCAGGCCAATTTTCAACATCTGTTGTAGTGGTTAACTGTCCACCTTGTTGAATGCCAGTAATCAGGACTGGATTTAAGTTAGCTCTCGCTGCATATACGGCGGCGCTGTAACCTGCAGGGCCAGAACCTAAAATAAGAAGCGGCACATGTCTTGTGTCTGCCATTTACATCTCCAATAATTAACATTCATCTAAATATACGGTCAAAGGTCATGAAATCAATAGAACCAGTCAATATAATTTAGCTAATAATACGAATAGCATAGACCTGATGTTTCTATTAAAACTCACACAACCTATGTTTATTACACATTTTTACATCGCAGACTGAAAAAGTGTTTAAAAAGAATTGTATTTAGATTAATACTTTTTAACAAAAATATATCGAGAAAAGGGTCGATTCGATAAATAACTATGCTAAGCTTTAACAGAGTTAAGGTAAATGGTTTATCAGTTGATGATTCAATTAAGTTCTAGCTTACTTAAAGACGGCAAACGTTATATGGATCTGTGGCCCGTACAAAAGCAACTGTATAGCCTTTTTCCTGATAGTAGAATTGTAGCGGCTACCAAGTTTGGTATTCAAGTGATGCCTCCTATAGCTGTACTTACAGTCGCTTTACAACTCCATTATTTAGGCATGCAACATTTGCCACAAGCCCTAGCCATTGGAATTTTTTTCTTTTCTTTGCCTATACAAGGGCTGTTTTGGCTTGGACATAGATCAAATCAACCACTGCCTCCGGGCATTAAGACTTGGTATTTAGACATTTATCAAAAGATGAAACAGCAAGGCTGTAATCTAGATAGAATTCCGAAAACGCCAAAGTTTAAAGAACTCGCTCAATTACTTAACTCCGCGTTTAAGCAATTAGATAAAGCATTTACTAATTCTCTTTTTTAATCAACGTTAACCAATGGACTTCTACAGTCTCTGCATATGTAGCTTTGTTGGTGTCGTTTTACTTTGTTATGACGGACAGCGGTGAATTCTACTTCACGACATTCACAGGCATATGTAAATCGTTTTATTCCCGCTTTTTTTAGATCCAACTTGTGGGTAACATCGGCAGGGCGCTTAAAGCAGCTTTGCATGATGTTTTGCCACTCATGGCCGTGAGGTTTTACTCTTCCGTAATGATAAAATGCGACTAAATGTGCTAACTCATGTGGGATCACTTGTTGTTCAAAATAATGCTGGTTATGAGTATAGAGTTTTGGGTTAAGTTTTATATGATGCTTTTGCAACCGAGCAGAACCCGCAATAGCACCTCGTTGATCTAACGTAAGCTTTGGTATCGGCATATTGGCAAAATCTGTGTTCGCCAGTTTCTCGTACCAATAGTTTAACCAATGGGAAGCTTGTAGAAAGAGTTCTTTATTTTGCATCTGGTAAAAAGAAGGGGAGACATTAGTCTCCCCTTATAGGTGTTAACTAGAATTTGATTTATTGTATCTTACATTCTAAACAAAGCACATAGCTGGCCATAGGGTCATTTAATTTTGTCATTTCTTTTAAGTCTTTTTCAATATCGAATGCCATTTGCATGACTGGACTTAGAGTTATGCCTATGTTGCTCTCACCTAACACATCAGTGCTTGCTTTAAATAATTTCTGTAGCAGCATGTCTTTTTCTGACATTTTAGGCTCTATGTACTTGGTTTCAAAATCAGTGATACCAGCAAGTTCAGCCGCTTTATTTACCGCAAACTCTAAGTCACCTAGTTCATCAACAAGTCCTAATTCTAGTGCTTGTGTACCGATCCAGACTCGACCTTGAGCAATTTGGTCTACAGCTTCTTTGGTCATATTGCGCTCAGTGGCAACTAATGTAATAAAGCGGTCGTATCCTCGCTCAATATTCATTTGAATGAGTTCGCCATAACCAGGTGCAAGGGGTCTATCAGCAGCTATACCATTTAACTCATTGGTGCTTACCCCGTCAGAGTTAATCCCAATATAGTTAAATGAATTTTCGAATGTTGTGAACATACCGAAAATACCAATTGAACCAGTGATAGTGCTAGGTTCTGACACTATATAATCGGCACTCACTGATATCCAATATCCGCCAGATGCAGCATATGTTGCCATGGAAGCAATGACAGGCTTACCTGATTCTTTAATCAGGTCAATTTCTTTACGAATCACTTCAGAAGCAAAAGCACTACCGCCGCCAGAATCAACTTGAAGCACTACAGCTTTAACGTTTTCGTCTTCTCTTGCTTGTTTTAGCAAGGCTGCAGTTGAATCGCCACCAATAGTTCCTGGCTTTTGAGTACCATCAAGAATTGAACCTTTAGCAACCACGATTGCAACTTTGTCACCTTTTGTATCAGGCAGCGGAATTGCTGGGGTGATTAAGTCTAAATAAGCTTTAAAGCTAACCGCATTGTAAGGCTTATCGTCTTCGCCTTCACCTAAAAGGGCTGTCATTTCGGATCTAAACTCTTCCCGAGATCTTAAACCATCTACCCATTTATTATTTAACGCATATTCTGCAAAATCACCCTTTGCTTCACGGAACTTCGCTAACACTTGCTCGAATGTCTCGTCAAAATTGTCCACTGAAAAACCGCGGGCTGCGGCAACGTCAGTTTTGTATTGATCCCAAAGCTCATTTAACCATGCGCTATTTGCTTCTTTGGCTTCAGGGGACATGTCATTACGGGTATATGGCTCTACTGCAGATTTAAATTTACCCACTTTAAATACATGGGTAGTTGCTTTAATTTTGTCTAACCCGTCTTTGAAGTAGTTCCCGTAGTAGGCATAACCTTCCATTAGAAGTCCGCCCATTGGGTGTACATAAACATTGTCAGCATGTGCAGCAAGGTAATATTGATTACGACTGTAAAAATCGTTGATTGCATACACAGGTTTACCCGACGTTTTAAAATCCTCTATGGCATCGGCAACTAAACGAAGTTTATCTAAGCCTCCACCACCAAGGCCTTGTAATCTTAATATCATGACCTTAATGCGATTGTCATCTTTAGCATTTTTAATCACTTTGACAAGATCGCGGACCAGAATTTCAGGGTTATCTTGCTGTTGACCTGCTGCTTCTTGTACAAAAGTTTCTACGGGGTCAACATATTTTTTCTGGACCACTAAATCGCCATTTAGGTCTAACACCAATGCACTAGAAGGATTAACGGTGATTTTGTCACTATCGCCTGAACTAATGGCAATAATGATTGCGATTAAAATGATGATGAAGAGAATGTTTAAAACCAATCGACGGCTAAAGTTGAGGGCAGTCCATGCACCTACAAATATCGATTTGGTAATGCTACTTTTTTCTGACATTTAAGTTACCTTGCAGTTTCTATTACTTTCATACTATCTAATTCAAAAGATAAACCAAAGCGCCTAATTGTAAAAAGTTGTTACATACTGAGATTTTTACGTTTTTTAACGCTTTTAACGCTTGGTTGGAGGACTTTTTCGCTCAATCCATTGGCTAAGAAGTTTAGCTATACATTTATGATCTTTTTCAGCATATAGCATCAATAAAGATCGCATACGCTGATTAGTTAATTTACTTTTTTGTTTTCTACTAGTTGATTTAGTTAAACGCGTCATATAATTTTACAAGACGAATCGAGTATTATTAGGCTATCTGTATATAAGCGCAGTCACTTTAGTTCTAATGGTTACATGATAGAATTATGGTCCATTGCATAAATCATAGATTTGGTGGAAATTTTTTATGGATGCATTAAAACTGTTACTCAATAGAAGCTCTCAACCAAGGCTTCAAGCACCAGCTCCCGAGGGCGACTCTCTTACCAATATTTTGCAAGCAGGTTTACGTGCGCCGGACCACAAATCTTTATCTCCTTGGCGTTTTATAGTCTGTACAGGCGAAGGGTTAAATAAACTCGGAGAAATCTTTGAGCAAGCGGCTATTGAAAATGGTGTGGATGCTGCCAAAGTGGATCGAGCCTTACAATTACCTCTTAGGGCACCTATGGTAATTGTTGGGATTTGTAACTACAAAGAACATGACAGCGTACCTTGGGCAGAGCAGGTCTCATCTACGGCTTGCGTCTTACATGCTATGCAATTGGCAGCTGTTGCACAGGGGTTTCAAGGCATTTGGCGAACCGGTAGTTATGCCCAAGACGATGTGGTGAAAAAAGCACTGGAATGTAAAGACGAAGATGAAATAGTTGGATTTTTGTATTTGGGGACAAGCCCAATTAAAGCTATACCTAAGCCGCCCAAAGATATTGATGAATTCTGTAGCTTTTGGGATTAAAAAAGCCGCTTAATCAATCTAAGCGGCTTCGTACACCTTCTTAATGACGAGTTACTAGTCTGCAATCACTACAACTTTGCAAGCGTTTGTAGCACCTATGGTTTCCATTTTATCCCCATAGGTCAATATAAACTGGTCACCCGGTTTAAGTAAGCCACTCTCTTTCAGTGTCAGCATCACGTCTCTGGTCATTTCACCGGGAGCACTTACAGTTGAATCAAAATAGAGAGGAATGACCCCACGATACAATGCCATGCTGTTAAGTGTTTTGGTATGACGTGATAAAGCAAAAATAGGCAGGGCAGAGGTAATTCGGGACATTAACTTAGGTGTTTGTCCACTTTCAGTCAAACCAACGATGGCTTTAATATCTGGTAAGTGATTGGCAGCATAAACAGCTGATAGCGCAATGGCTTCGCTAACATCATTAAATGTATCTTCTAAACGGTGTTTACTAATTCTCACACTTCTATGGGTTTCAGCGCCTTCACACACTCTTGCCATAGCTGCAACGGTTTCTATTGGAAATTCGCCTGCGGCAGTTTCAGCTGACAACATAACAGCATCTGTACCATCAAGAACAGCATTTGCAACATCCATTACTTCCGCACGAGTTGGCATTGGGCTAGAAATCATGGATTCCATCATCTGGGTGGCGGTAATTACAACTTTGTTGAGCTGACGTGAACGAGCAATTAATTTCTTTTGCACACCAACTAATTCAGCATCGCCAATTTCCACCCCTAAGTCACCTCGGGCGACCATAACTGCATCGGAAGCGAAAATAATGTCATCTATGGCTTCATCGCTAGCAACTGTTTCTGCTCGTTCAACTTTAGCGCAGATTTTAGCGTGACAACCTGCTTCTACAGCTAACTTTCTTGCGTAGTCTAAATCAGCGCCTGAACGAGGGAAGGAAACCGCTAAGTAATCCACTTCCATTTTTGCTGCAGTTTTAATATCTTCTTTGTCTTTATCAGTCAGTGCAGCGGCAGATAATCCGCCACCTTGGCGATTTATTCCTTTATTATTACTAAGCTTCCCACCTACAGTGACTTCGGTGTGAACTTTTCTGCCCTCTACATGCGTCACTTTTAATTGAATTCGGCCGTCATCGAGTAACAATATATCGCCACTCTCTACATCATCAGGCAAGGCCTTATAATCGATGCCAACAGCTGTTTCGTCACCGTCTTCTTTACCCAATTCTGCGTCTAGAATAAAGGCTTGACCTATGGCTAGTTTAACAGGACCGTTTTTAAATCTAGAAACACGAATTTTAGGACCTTGCAAATCGCCTAATATTGCAACATAAATCCCTAGTTTCTTAGCCGCATTTCTTACACGTTGGGCACGTTCTATATGATCTTCAGCTTGTCCGTGCGAAAAGTTCATTCTGACGACATTAGCGCCAGCTTTTAAAATGCCTTCAATCATTTCAGGTGTGTCAGTAGCAGGACCTAATGTAGCAAGTATCTTAGTTCGACGAGTCATATTCTGTTCTCAATAATCTGTTAGTTATTTTCTTGGCGATTGAAGCGAGAGTTTCGCAAGGTATCTTTTACACGTTTTAGATTTTCTCTAAACTTATTTCCTCTACGCAAAGTAAAGCCCGTTGCTAAAACATCAATAAGAGTCAGTTGGGCTATTCTCGACGCCATTGGCATGTATAAATCTGTATCTTCTGGTACTGATAGTGACAGAACATAATTACAAGCTTTTGACAACGGACTGCCTTCTGTAGTTATGCCTATAACAGTGGCGTCGTTTTCGCGAGCGATATTAGCCACATCTACTAGGCTTTTTGTGCGTCCGGTATGAGAGATAAAAATAACAACTTCACCCTCTCGGCTATTCATACAGCTCATACGTTGCATCAAAATGTCATCAAAGTGCACGACAGGAACATTAAATCTAAAAAACTTGTTTACAGCGTCGTGGCAAACTGAAGCAGAAGCACCTAAGCCAAAAAAAGATATCTTTTTAGCTTGGGTGAGTAAGTCAACCACGCGATTAACCATCGCTATATCCACCGATTGTCGGGCTACTTCCAATGCCGCCATGGTTGATTCAAAAATCTTATTGGTGTATTCGGATGGGCCATCAAATTCATCTACGTGTCGGTTCACGTAGGGAGTTCCGTTAGCTAAACTTTGTGCTAAGTGCAATTTAAAGTCGGGATATCCCTTAGTGTCTAATCGGCGGCAAAATCGATTGACCGTAGGTTCGCTTACATTCGACATCTTTGCTAGCGCTGCAATACTTGAATGTATAGCTACTTGAGGATTGGCGAGAATAACTTCAGCGACTTTCTTTTCAGACTTACTGAACTCAGCCATATCTAGCGAAATTTTTTCTAAAATATTCATATTATGGTCGCTATCTACAGAATTTGGTTAGATTTTGAAGCAATATTACTGTTTGTTTAGATGTTTGTCATTATAGTTGTAACTTTTATACAAAAAAAATTTTAGTAGAGCCTTCAGTAGAAGCAATTTTATTGGCTATTCTGATAATTTAATAGAACCTTCATTAATTCTTAAAAAACAATAAGTAAAGAGTTTTATTAGCTTATTTCTAGCTGTTCTTGTAAACGTATTCATGCAAAGGGTTAACTAATCTATATCAATCTAATTGATAAAATATTTGTAATTTTACTACATTTGTAGTTAACTACGCATACAAAATTTTTCACATTTTCTGAGGCATAAAAATGTCATCCGAAACCAAATACGAACCCATCGATTTTGTTTTATTCGGTACTATGGGCGACTTAGCAAGACGCAAGTTGTTACCTTCTTTATATCAGCTAGAGAAAGCTGGCTTTCTGCATGAAGGCACCAAGATTCACGGTGTGGCAAGACAAAAACACACTCAAAAGCAATATGTAGAAATAGTAAAAGAGAACATCGAAAAGTTCTCTGGCGAACCCTTGTGCGAAGAAACTTGGTCAAAATTTAGCAAACGCTTAGATTATGAACAAATTGATATGAAAAAACCGAGTGATTATAAGAAACTTGGTGAACATGTCGACGCATCAAGAGTTATGGTGTGTTATTTCGCGACTCCTCCCTCAATCTTTGGTGACATCTGCAAAGGCATGGATAGCGCTAGTTTGATTGATGATAGCGTGCGTGTTGTGCTTGAAAAGCCCATTGGCCATGACTTAGATTCTTCTAAAGTAATTAATGATCAAGTAGCTGAATTTTTTAAAGAAAAACAAATCTACCGTATCGATCACTACCTTGGTAAAGAAACGGTTTTAAATTTGATTGCTTTGCGTTTTGCAAACTCTATTTTTGCTACCAACTGGGATCATAATTGTATCGACCACATACAAATAAGTGTTGCAGAATCTGTTGGTATAGAAGGTCGTTGGGGCTATTTTGACGATGCAGGGCAAATGCGTGACATGGTGCAAAACCATTTACTTCAGATTCTTTCACTTGTTGCAATGGAACCGCCTGCGACTTTGGATGCTGATAGCATTCGAGATGAAAAGTTAAAAGTACTAAAGGCACTTCGTCCTATCAATACATCAAATATTTCTGAAAAAACTGTCAGGGGCCAATACATTTCGGGCTTTGTAGCAGGTAAAGAAGTACCTGGGTATTTAGATGAGCCAGATGCTAACCAGAAAAGTAAAACAGAAACCTTTGTCGCCATTAAAGTCGATATTGATAACTGGCGTTGGGCCGGTGTGCCGTTTTATTTAAGAACGGGTAAACGACTTCCGACTAAATACAGTGAAATTGTTATCAACTTTAAGCGTCAGCCGCATAATTTGTTTGGTGATAGTTTCCAAAATCTGCCAGCGAATAAATTGGTGATCCGTTTGCAACCTGAAGAAGGTGTTGAAATAACGGTTATGAATAAAGTACCGGGACTAACAAGTTCTGGCTCCATGAATCTGCAAAAATCAAAACTGGATTTGAGTTTTTCTGAAGAATTCGCTGATGAAAGAATTGCCGATGCCTATGAAAAGCTGTTGTTAGAAGTAATGATAGGTAATCAGGCGTTATTTGTACGTCGTGATGAAGTTGAACATGCATGGCAATGGGTAGATTCTATTATAGACGCTTGGGCAAAAGAAAATGAAGATCCTGAGCCTTATCAAGCCGGTACGTGGGGACCTGTTTCCTCTATTGGACTTCTCGCTAGAGAAGGCCGTACATGGTATGAAGCTAAATTAAAGAAAAAGAAATAAAGATGCCGTTGATAGAACATACTTTTAATAACGCAAATACGTTAAACAGTGAATTTGCCAGCGAAATTGTAGCTAAACTTAAAGCTGCAATTGCCACTAATGGGCGCGCTTCTATCGCAGTAAGCGGAGGTTCAACACCTAAACCCCTGTTTCAAATATTGTCAAAAGATGAAACACTGGATTGGTCAAAAGTGACTGTTTTACTGGTTGATGAACGCTGGGTAGATGACAGTTCTGATGCCAGTAATCAAACATTGGTGAAACAAAACCTCTTACAATGGGCAGCTTCTCAAGCTAATTATGTGTCGATAAAAACCAATGCTGAAAATGCAGTAGATGCAGTAAATGAGATTAATCAAAGGTTATCTTCTGTGTTACCTATTGATATCATCATCTTGGGAATGGGCGCTGATGGGCATACCGCGAGTCTATTTCCTTGCAGTAAAGAGTTAGCCGAAGGCTTGGATTTATCCAATAACAATGCAGTCATCGCAACCCAACCAACAACAGCGCCACATCAAAGAATGTCGTTGACACTTGCCAGTATTATTAGTGCGAATTCTATTTATTTACACATTACTGGTGATGAAAAAAGAGCCGTACTTACCGATGCATTGAAAAATGCCACGCCAATGGAAAAACCTATCTTGGCGGTGGCAGAAAATGCTGATTTACATTTAATGTGGGCCCCCTAGATATGAATTCCATTATCCAAGAAGTTACTCAACGTATCATTGAGCGTAGCACACACACTCGCGCTGCTTACCTAAAAAAGATTGAGAAAGCACGAATAGATGGACCTCACCGAGGTGAGCTATCCTGCGGAAACCTAGCGCATGGTTTTGCTGCATGTGGCAAGCAAGAAAAGTCTGATTTACGCAGTATGATAAAAGCCAATATAGCTATTATCTCTTCATATAACGATATGCTAAGCGCACATCAGCCTTATGAAAGTTACCCCCAAGTGCTTAAAGACGCGGTAGCAGAAGTGGGTAGCGTAGCACAATTTGCCGGCGGTGTTCCTGCCATGTGTGATGGTGTTACTCAAGGTAATCCAGGCATGGAATTGTCTTTGATGAGCCGCGACAATATTGCAATGGGTACAGCCATTGGACTTAGCCATAATATGTTTGACGGGGCTTTGATGTTGGGCATTTGCGATAAGATCGTCCCCGGATTGTTGCTAGGAAGCTTAAGCTTTGGACATCTACCTACAGTTTTTGTACCCGCTGGTCCCATGCCTTCAGGTCTACCAAATAAAGAAAAAGCGCGCGTGCGTCAAGCCTTTGCTGAAGGTAAAGTAGGTCGTGATGCCTTGTTAGAAGCCGAGTCACAATCTTATCATTCTGCTGGTACCTGTACTTTTTACGGGACAGCCAATAGTAATCAGCTAGTAGTCGAGATGATGGGACTGCACTTACCGGGCGCTTCTTTCGTTAATCCAGGTACTGAGCTACGGGATGCATTGACCAAAGCTGCTGCCAAGCAAGTGACGCGCTTGACGGATTTAGGCACTAATTATACGCCTATCGGTCATATCGTTGATGCTAAAGCCATGGTTAATGGCATAGTGGCTCTATTAGCCACGGGTGGTTCTACCAATCACACTATGCACCTTGTCGCTGTCGCTAGAGCGGCTGGTTTAATAGTCAATTGGGATGATTTTTCTGATATATCAAGTGCAACGCCACTAATTACTCGTATTTACCCAAATGGTTCTGCGGATATTAATCATTTTACCGCTGCTGGCGGCATGTCGTTATTATTCAAGAAATTATTGGATAAAGGCTTGTTGCACAATGATGTCACCACTATTTGTGGAAAAGGTCTAGAGCAGTATACAAAAGAGCCTAAATTAAAAGATGGTGAGCTTTTTTGGGAAGATGGCCCACAAGAAAGTTTTGATACCAATGTATTTTCTGATATTGACACGCCATTTAAACCCGACGGTGGCTTATCGGTACTTTCGGGGAATCTTGGTAGAGCTGTAATAAAAACTTCTGCATTAAAGCAACCTGTTTGTCATATCAAAGCGCCAGCTGTGGTGTTTGAAAATCAATACGCTTTAGATGATGCATTTAAGTCCGGTGATTTGAATAAAGACTGCATTGTGGTGGTGAGGTTCCAAGGACCTGCTGCCATAGGTATGCCTGAGTTGCATAGGCTTACGCCGCCTTTAGGTGTACTTCAAGATAGAGGCTACAAGGTAGCTTTGGTTACTGACGGCCGAATGTCTGGCGCGTCTGGTAAAGTGCCAGCCGCTATTCATTTGACTCCAGAAGCTGTTAAAGGTGGATTGATCGGAAAAGTTCAAAATGGCGATTTAATTGAGATTAATACCGAGACAAATGAAATTACCTTACACGTGAGTGAGCAAGAATTAGCAGTTAGAGAACAAGCTAACGTAGATTTGTCAGAAAGTCACAAAGGTATGGGCCGTGAACTATTTGCTGGTATGCGCTCAACCATGACAGGTGCTGAAGAAGGTGCTTGTTCATTATTCATCGGTCAAGAGTAAACGCGTAGGTGGATGCAGTGGAACATAACTTTATCGCAGATGTTGGTGGCACGAATATACGATTAGCCTTGGTTGAATCCGGCGACATTACATCGGTTAAAAAATATCTTTGTAATGACTTCTCTACCATTGAAGAGGCCATTAATCAGTTTAAACAGGATGTCAACGTCGTTAAGTTTTCAGCTGGGTGTATTGCTATAGCTTGCCCAGTGAATCATGACGTGGTGAAAATGACCAATCATAGCTGGGTCTTTTCTAAGACGACATTGCAAGCTTCTTTAGGCTTGTCTGAAATGTATGTTATTAATGACTTCACCGCAGTTGCCTTCTCTTTACCTTGGCTTAAAGATGACCAAGTGATTCAAGTGGGTCAGGGTACTGCTATAGACAAAGGAAATATCGCCGTTTTCGGTCCGGGGACAGGGTTAGGTGTAGAACACCTTACTTATACCTCAACAGGGTGGCAAACCCTAGATGGCGAAGGCGGACATGTGGATTTTTCGCCAAATGATGAAAATGACATCATTATTTGGCATTACTTAAAAAGTTTACATGGTAGAGCTTCTGCTGAAGAAGTCATGTCAGGACGAGGAATCGTCAATATTTACAACGCGTTTTGTGGCCATAAAGGCATAAAACCTGTGTTTACCGACCCCGCTGATATTACCACTGCAGCTTTAAATAATGCTGATGAAACAGCTTATCAAACCTTACAACAGTTTTGTCGCATTATGGGCGCATTTGCGGGCAATCTTGCCCTGAATTTATGCACTACAGGTGGCGTATTTGTAGGTGGCGGTATTATTGGCAAGCTGGGTAAATTCTTCTTGAATAGCGAATTTAGAGCTTATTTTGAAAATAAAGGAATGTTTAACCATTACGTTAAAGACATTCCGACCTTTATCATCGACGAACCTGACCACGGTCTTTTAGGTGCGTTAGCTTATTTAACACAACAACAATCACAGAGTACAAAATAATGAATAACTGGAAACACAGCTCAGCAGATATTTTTAGCCAAGGCCCTGTGGTCCCAGTGCTGGTAATCGATAATCTTGATGATGCATTACCGATTGCAGAAGCCCTGATGAAAGGTGGCATTAATGTGCTAGAAGTTACACTTCGTACAGCCGCTGCAATGGACATTATTGAATTAATAGCGAAGGAAATTCCAGAAGCATTTATCGGAGCTGGTACTGTCACAAATCGTGACCAACTAAAAGCCGTCACCGATGTTGGCGCCAAATTCGCGATTAGCCCAGGGTTGACTGCTGACTTATTGCAAGCGGGCAGAGAGGGAAGTATCCCGCTAATTCCTGGAATCTCAAATATTTCAGATTTGATGAAAGCTAATGACGCTGGCTATGACCATTTGAAATTCTTCCCTGCAGAAGCTGCCGGCGGTGTAAAGACACTTAAATCTATTGGCGGACCTTTCCCGAATACTGTTTTTTGTCCTACCGGTGGAATTGGGCCCGATAACTACAAAGAGTACCTTGCACTGAAAAATGTTAAATGTGTAGGCGGATCTTGGGTTGCGCCGTCTGAAGCCATTGAAAACAAAGAATGGCACATATTGACTAAACTAGCGCAAGAAGCAGTGAATATATAAAGTCTTTACTATTTAACTGTAGAAAAAGGGCGATAGCCCTTTTTTTATATCGTTTGTGTTGAGAAGCTTTGTGACAAGCTTGTTGTTTCACCAACTGCTAACTTCACTGGCGTTGTATTAGCAGCTTCAACACAAAGCATTTGTATAAATCCTTGAGTAGATATGTCTTTCATTGAGGATGCTCTGTCTAAGCCTGGATTCCATACTACTAAACTGTCATGGCCTTTTTGCTTAATTTGTCGGTTGCCAAGTGCTTTTGTCTCAATAACCACTTGCTGTTCGCCTGAGACGTCAGTTTCAGCGGTATGTATACGATCAACTTCTCCCTTAATCATGTAGGGTGAACTAGTAGTAACCTCATATTCACCTGTAGGTTTATCGAAATAGTTGCTCGTAATCCCGTGTATTATAACGTCCTCAACATTGTCGACGTGAAAATAAGTATGCAGAGCTTGGGTTAACTCGATAGTCTGATCACTATGGTTTTTTGTGCACAATAAAATGTCGCAGCTGTCAGAAAATGTAAAGCTAAGAGTTAAGTTTACGCCTTCGGGCAAATACTTGTTAGCAGTATCTTTGGGGGACAGCACTAAGATAGAAGAAACAATTTTATTCTCTTGTTTATTTTCTGACACTTCAACGACTTGCCAATGTTGGTTTCTTACGAATCCGTGCGCAGGCGCTGATGAATCTTCGTGCATATTGGCAAACCAAGGCCAACAAACAGGCACTCCACCTCTAATCGGTGTCGCTTGATCAAAAATCGCTTGCTCGCTTAGCCATAGCAGATCTTTACCTGAGGACTTTGGAGTAAAAGACAATAAGTGACCGCCAAATAACGAGACTACCGCTATACATTGTTCGTTTTCGACAACGATAACGTCCCCGTATTTACCTGTTGCCTGTTTGATACTTGTTGTTGTGTTTTTCATAAGCGCATAAAAAAACGGCTAATCAGCCGTTTTTTCCAAAATTAAGAATTACTCGCTGATATGAGCAATCAAGTCTAAGACTCGATTCGAATATCCCATTTCATTATCATACCAAGAAACTAGTTTTACGAAAGTGTCAGTTAACGCAATACCTGCGCCAGCATCAAAAATTGAAGAGCGCTTGTCACCAATAAAGTCTTGGGAAACAACTTGATCTTCTGTGTAGGCCAAAATGCCCGCTAGACTAGTTTCTGACGCTTGTTTGATGGTGCTGCAAATTTCTTCATAAGATGCAGGTTTTTCAAGATTTACTGTTAAATCTACAACTGATACATCGGCTGTAGGTACTCGAAACGCCATGCCAGTTAATTTACCTTGTAAAGAGGGGATAACTTTTCCTACTGCTTTAGCGGCTCCAGTAGATGAAGGGATGATGTTCTGAAGGGCACCACGACCGCCTCTCCAATCTTTGTGAGAAGGTCCATCAACCGTTTTTTGAGTAGCAGTGGTCGCATGAACAGTCGTCATTAAGCCGTCTTTAATGCCGAAATTATCATGAATGACCTTAGCTAGAGGCGCAAGACAGTTAGTGGTACATGAAGCATTAGAAACTATTGCTTGACCGGCATATTCGTCGTGGTTAACACCCATTACGAACATTGGCGTGTGATCTTTAGATGGCGCTGACATAACCACTTTCTCTGCGCCAGCTTCTAAGTGTTTGTTAGCCGTTTCTTCGGTTAAAAACAACCCAGTTGATTCCACAACTACTTTTACACCAACACTGTCCCAAGCAAGTGCTGCAGGGTCTCGCTCGCTTGTCACACGAACAGTTTTACCGTTGACTACGAGATTACCGTCTACAACTTCAACACTACCGTTAAATGGACCGTGAGTCGAATCGTACTTTAACATATATGCAATATAATCTACGTCTAATAAGTCATTAATTGCGACTACTTCGATGTCATTACGTTCGGTCGCGGCGCGAAGCACCAAGCGTCCAATGCGTCCAAATCCGTTAATGCCTACTTTAATTGCCATTGTGGCTCCTCACTTGTATTATATTGTGAAAATTAATTACGAAAATTATGCACAATTATTAACTGAAATGCAAAACATAGATTAAAATTGTTGTTAAATTACAAAATTGATAATGTCATGTTAATTGCAAACGTATTCAATTGGGAATTTGGCGGTCTTGGTGAATAATGCAGCGTTACAAAATTGTAAATGACGAATGATATAACCATTTAAGTTAGGAATAACAAATGACCGACTATTTGCAAAAATTGGTGGAACATAAAGGCCTTGGCTCCGAATTTGTAGACGCTTGGGGAAAACCCGCCAAAATTGCACGCGAGAATCAATTAAGAATTCTGCAAGCTATGGGATACGACCTGACAACACCTGAAAGTATTTCAGCTCAACTGATAGCTGAAGCAGAAACTGAATGGTTAACACAGCTAAATCCTGTCTATGTGTTAAGAAAAGAAAAGCTTTTAAGCTTTTCTGTACGAGTTTCCATTGATAACGCAGCGAAAGCGCACAATTTTAAAATTATCACCGAAAAAAACGACAAGCTGAATGTGAAATTTGTGCCCGTTGATCATGAGCTGGTAGCAACCACTGAAATAGACGGCATTGAATATCAGCAATATTTAGTTTCAATAGAGCAAATCTTGCCATTGGGATATCACCAACTTGAACTTCATTTGGGCCGTAAAAAGCTTACCGAATCAAAGCTCATTCTTGCCCCTGCAACTTGTTATATTCCCCCTGAAATCAAAAAAGGGCGAAAGTTATGGGGCCTAAGTGTCCAATTATACTGTTTGAAAAGTCAACGCAATTGGGGAATTGGGGACTTTTCTGATTTAATTACGCTGGTAAAAGAAAGTGCTGAAAGAGGCGCCGATTTTATCGGTTTAAACCCTATTCACGCGCTATATCCTGCCAATCCTGACGCTTGCAGTCCATACGGCCCCAGTTCTCGGCGTTGGTTGAATTATTTATATATAGATGTTGAGAAGGTGCCTGGCTTTGACGATGTCAAAGTGCATGATTTCATGCAGCAAAATGACTATAGCGCTAAATTATCTCATCTACGCGCAACGGAATTTGTCGACTATGCTGGCGTTGCTGAGGCAAAGCTACCAGCCTTAGAATGTGTGTTTGATTGTTTCTCCCAAAAGTATTTAGTTAAAAACACTAAATATAAAAAGGCGTTTGATAAGTTTGTTCAAGAAGGTGGTGATAGCTTACATAACCTCGCCGTTTTTGAAGCCTTACAGATGGATTTGAAACAACAAGGTAAACCGCATTGGGGCTGGCCAGTGTTTCCTGAAAACCTTAAAAATGCTCAGTCTAGCGCGGTAAAACGATTTGCTAAAAAAGCTGAACATCAGGTGTTATTTTACAAGTTTTTGCAATGGCAAGCGTTTGAACAATTTTGTTTGGCCAGTAAAGTTGCAGAAGATGCGGGTATGTTAGTTGGTTTGTATAGAGATCTCGCGGTAGGTGTTAGCGATGGAAGCGCTGAGATATGGGGTAATAAAGATTTATACTGTACTCAAGTAAGTGTTGGCGCACCACCTGATATTCTTGGTCCGTTGGGACAAAAGTGGGGCCTTCCCCCCATGGATCCCGATGTGCTTTATCAACAAGCTTATGGGCCAATTATTGAATTGTTTTCGGCCAACATGCAAGCCTCTGGCGCATTACGCATTGACCATGTAATGGCATTATTACGTTTATGGTGGGTACATAATAGTGACACTGCAGATAAAGGGGTATATGTTAATTATCCAGTAGACGATTTATTAGCAATTTTGGCCTTAGAAAGCCAACGCAATAAGGCCTTGGTAATAGGAGAGGATTTAGGCACAGTACCTGATGCAATTCGTGATAAATTAGCCGCTAACGGCGTGTATTCTTACCGAGTATTCTTCTTTGAACAGGCGGAAGATGGTGGTTTCTATTCACCGTCGCATTATCCAGTACAGTCCATGGCGACTTTAACCACCCATGATATGCCAACACTTAGCGGCTTTTGGCATTGCGATGATTTTGTTTTGGGAAAAGAAGTTGGTGTGTATCCGGACGACGAAGTGCTGGCAGAATTGTATGATGATCGTCACGAAATGAAACAACAAATACTGGACAGTTTACATGGTCACGGTAGTATCCCTGATTATATTAGTCGCGATGTAAATTATGTGGGAATGACTAAAGAATTAAATTTTGGTATGCAAACCCACATGGCATCTGGCTCTAGCGCGCTGCTTAGTTTACAGTTAGAAGATTGGTTACAAATGGATAAGCCTGTCAATATACCGGGCACCTTTAACGAGTATCCGAATTGGCGTAGAAAATTATCAAAAAATCTCGAAGATATTTTTTCTCAACCAGAGATTCAGCATCTTGCAAGCGAATTGACCCAAAAGCGTAGACAAGCAAGTAAATAAAGATTTGTTGGAGTATTAATGCATATAGCACAAAAACTGAGTGAAAGACGCTGTGATAATCCTTTTAGTGTACTAGGACATCATATTGAAATGGACCAAGTGACTATCCGCGTTTTTGTGCCTTCGGCAACAAAAATTAGCTTATCCAATACCAAAGGAAAATCTTTTTTAACCTTGGATGCAAAGGGAAATGGTATTTTCGAGGGAATTTGTGCCCTTAACAGTTTTCACTTCCCTTACCGTATAGAGGCAACTAGTGATAATGGTGAATTTAGCTTTATAGACCCATATCAATTTAAGGATGAAGCTTATCACGCGGTGCATTTTATTGACCATTTACCCGACAACTTGTATCGACAAGCGGGTGCTCAATTAATTACGTCTGATTCAGGTGTCAAAGGTGTAAGGTTTGCAGTATTTGCACCTAATGCAAGTTCAGTTTCTGTGATCGGTAATTTTAATTACTGGGACAAAACTACCCATCAAATGCAAAAAACCAATATGGGTTTTTGGGTCTTGTTTGTGCCAGGCGTTAGAGCAGGGGATGAATATAAATTCGCGCTTAAAGATGCGAATAACAATGAACTCCCAGATAAAATGGATCCTCTTGGTTTTTACCATCATCAATATCCATCCCATGTATCAGTGGTTTATGATCACGAAGATTATCAGTGGCAAGACCAAGAATGGCAGACTAGAACGGGTGTCGACCATTATCATTCTCCTATGAGTGTTTACGAGGTGCATTTGGGATCATGGAAGCGCCCCTGGGATCCTGAACGTCGCTATCTAAGCTATAGAGACCTTGCTTCCGATTTGATTGGGTATGTCTCCGAAATGGGGTATACCCATATCGAAGTTATGCCAGTATCTGAATATCCATTTGACGGTTCTTGGGGTTATCAACCGGTTGGTTTATTTGCCCCCACTAGTCGTTTTGGCGAACCTGACGATTTTAAATTTTTTGTCGATCAATGTCATAAAGCTGGCATAGGTGTCATCATAGATTGGGTTCCAGCACATTTTCCTGAAGATGATCATGGATTAGCAAAATTCGATGGTTCACACGTTTATGAATATGAAGATCCAAGAAAAGGTTGGCATCCAGACTGGAATTCCTGCATATATGATTTCGGCAAACAATCCGTACGTCAGTTTTTAGTTGCCAATGCCTTGTACTGGTTTGATAAATTTCATATTGATGGGATCCGCGTAGACGCCGTTGCTTCTATGTTATATTTGGACTATTCCCGCAAGGAAAACGAGTGGATCCCAAATGTTGATGGCGGAAATCATAATTATGAAGCCATTAGTTTATTGCAATGGATGAATACTGAAGTCTACAAAAAATTTCCTAATGCAATGACCATAGCGGAAGAATCTACTTCTTATCCTGGCGTGTCTCGACCAGTATCTCAAGGCGGCTTAGGGTTTGGGTTTAAATGGAATATGGGCTGGATGCATGACACTTTAACTTATATTTCAAAAGATCCAGCTTACCGTTCGTATCACCATTCAGATCTCACCTTCAGTATGGTGTATGCCTATGATGAAAATTTTGTATTGCCCATTTCTCACGACGAAGTAGTTCATGGAAAGGGCAGTATGTTGCAAAAGATGCCTGGGGATCCTTGGCAAAAATTTGCTAACTTGCGTGCTTATTTTAGTTTTATGTTTGCACATCCAGGTAAAAAATTGCATTTTATGGGCTGTGAAATAGCGCAATTCCAAGAATGGAATCACGATGGTCAATTAGATTGGGCAACACTTCAAGATCATAATCATCAAGGCGTTCAATCGATGTTTAAGGCTCTTAATCAGGTCTATCGTCAATTGGGCGCACTTCACCAGTTAGATCATGAACATAGAGGTTTTAGGTGGTTAGATTTGCATAATTCCGAACAAGCCATAATTGCTTTCTTACGCTTTGATAACTCCGGCAAAGTGCCAGTAGTGGTGATTTGTAACTTTACGCCGGTGCCTCGACAATACATGCGCTTTGGGGTTCCTGAAAAAGGCCGGTATAGTCTGGTTTTCAATTCAGATCGTTCTGAATTTGGTGGTAGTAGTTATCCCGTTCAACAGCAGGTCCACAGCATTGATAATCCATGGCAAGAACAACCATTTAGTATTGAAATTGACATTCCGCCTCTAGCGACGGTGATGTTTACTTTGGATTAACAATATGCAAAAGCAGACGTCGACGCAGCATCAGCTTGTTAAAGGACATCTCCATCCGCTGGGTGCTACCCTTACAGCCAGAGGTTGTAATTTTTCTATTTACTGTCCAGATGCGGCACAGGTGTTTATTTGTTTATTTGATCCTGACGAAAATGAAATTGCCCAAGTTGCCTTAACTCAACGTATTCAATCTAAGTGGTTTGGTGAAATTACCAATGTTAAAGAGGGTGATCTCTACGGTATTAGAGTTACACCAAAGCCACATAAACATAATATCGGTTGCAGCAAAGAAAAGCTCTTAATAGACCCCTATGCTAAGCAATTAAATAGACCACTGCATTGGGAGCCTAGTTTATATGAAGGCGACAGCAGTCAAATGGTGCCTAAAGCCATCATTATTGATCCCTTAAAGATAAATGCAAAGCCTGTGACTTGTTCAGTTCCCGAACCAAGCAGTCAGTCCATCTACAGTCAACGCGTTGTTTATGAAGCCCATGTGAAAGGGCTTTCAAAGTTACATCCAGAAGTACCAGAAGACTTAAGAGGTACCTATCTAGGCGCTTGTCATCCCGCAATAATTAAACACTTGCAACAAATGGGTGTGACCACTATCCAGTTTTTGCCGATTATGGCTTTTATGCCTGAACCTTTTTTGTTTAATAAAAAGCTGACTAACTATTGGGGATACAACCCGATTAACTTTTTTGCGCCAGAACCCAGATATGCCATAAAGGATGCTGTCAAAGAATGTTATGAAATGATTTCCAGTTTCAAACAAGCAGGCATAGAAGTCATATTAGACGTGGTATTTAACCATACAGCCGAAGCTGGTGCAGATGGCCCTGTTTTAAGCTTCAAGGGGCTTTGTTGTGATCATGCTTATTTGATTGAGCATCAGGATGAATCAGATACCCCAAGTTTTGATAATTACAGTGGTTGCGGTAATACAATTAAAGTGTCTGATACCTACATGATGAATTTGATTATTGATGCCATGCGATATTGGGTCAATACCATGGGAGTTGCTGGATTTAGGTTTGACTTAGCTGCGACGCTTGGAAGAGAAGTGTTTGATTTTCGTAACAACGCTACCTTTTTCAAAATCATCCAACAAGATCCTTTACTAAATAAAGTCATGTTGATAGCTGAACCTTGGGATATTGGCCCTGGCGGTTATCAGTTAGGGCAATTCCCTGCGACTTGGCATGAAGTAAATGATAAGTTTAGAGACACTGTCAGAGGCTTTTGGCGAGGGGACAAGGGACTAAAAGGAGACTTTGCGACTCGCTTGATGGGAAGCCGAGATATATTCAAAAAAACCAAACGTCCAATGTTGGCCAGTATCAATAATGTGACTTATCATGATGGTTTTACCTTGCATGATTTGGTGTCTTATGAGCATAAACATAATGATGCTAACTTAGAAAATAATAGAGACGGACATAACCATAATTTATCAGCCAATTATGGTATTGAAGGAGATACCGACGATAAAGCAATATTGGATGTCCGATTTCAACAAAAGCGTAATCTATTCGCCACTCTGGTGTTGAGTCAGGGCAGCGTTCATCTTTTAGGTGGCGATGAATTAAGTAAGACGCAGCGTGGAAATAATAACGCTTACTGCCAAGATAACAGCATGAATTATCTGCATTGGGATCTAAAGCCAAGAGAACATGCGTTTCTTGACTACTGTAGATACGTAATCGCGTTGAGGAAACAATATCCCTTGCTACAAATAATGCATTTTGATGATGATCAATTTGCCAACAATATTAATGTGAAATTCGCAGACTGGTATCGAAGAGATGGTAGTCATAAAACAGATATTGATTGGGTAAACCATGAACACCATTGTTTTGCTCTTCATCTGGTCGGTAATGCATCGGTCGACAAGCAAGAATGGTTATTTTGTTTCAATAGTGCTGTTACTGCCAAGGAATATAGTTTACCGCCTTTGCAAGAGAGTAAAAACTGGTCATGCGTATTAGATACCAGTAAAGAGCACCTGAATGAAATGCAAAATCAAAGCATAAGTAGTAGCTTTGAAATGCCTGCCCGCAGTTTCAAATTATTGTTAAAACTGAACTCTTAAACAGGTTTTCGAGAATACAAATATCTAAGAGATAAACGTTTTTATACTGTAATGTTCAGATAAAGACGTTTACTTTATGAAAGTATCGTTCCCCTAATCATCATAAACCAAGCACAAATAGTGGAGAAATCTGATGGCAAATGATTCTGATAACTATAAAGAAAAACTGACAGAAGAAGAATACCGCGTTACTCGTCTCAAAGGTACAGAGCTCCCATTTACAGGCGAATTTTTGCACAATGAAAAGACCGGCGAATATTTTTGTAAATGTTGCGGCGCCAAATTGTTTTCCTCAGAAAGTAAATTTGATGCTGGCTGCGGATGGCCATCGTTTTATCAGCAGACTTCTGATAACAATGTTAAATATGAGCAAGATAATAGTCACGGAATGTCCCGCATCGAAATTCTATGCAAGCAATGTGATGCACATTTAGGTCATGTATTTGATGATGGTCCAGCACCAACGGGGAAACGCTATTGCGTTAATTCAGTGTCTTTAACTTTTTCAGAGCAAAACTAAGAATATAAAAAGTATATAAGACCAAATTATTAGATGTAAATTTATTACATAAAATCTCTAAAAAGGCATTGAAAAATGCCTTTTTTTTGGTCTTTGATTAATTAAAAATTTACATTGTTCTTAATTTACGGATATTTAGGAAGGATTTTTAGCTTCTTGGTTGTTGTGAAACTCATACTGTAATATTTCAACAATTTGGCTAATTTAAAAACTTTCTTTAGAATGCGCCCCAGCAACACCTTAGATAGCAACCTCTTAATACACAAATGGGTAAAGGAAATGAATCAGCAGTTTGAACAGGAATTACAAAATAGTTGGCAAGAGCGTCAGGAATACGCTGAGCGTATGCTACCAATTATCGGACGTTTGTATCGTAACAATGCGGTAGAAATAAGCTTGTACGGCAGAAGTTTATTAAATGCTAATGCCATTGACGTGATTAAATCGCATAGAAAAGTTCGTTTGTTTGAAGGCAGTAAACTTAAATTAAGAGATAGCTGGCCAGTATTAGAAATTGTCGAAAAATTGTCTCTTTCTCCTTGCGAAGTCGATATAGGCAAGCTTGCTTATGATTACCTTACAAAAGTCGATTCTGCTTCGGTATCTCTTGAAGACTATGTAAAAGAACAATTGTCTTCAGTGCTAAGTAAACAGGATGAACAAAAACCAAGAGATGTGGTTTTGTATGGTTTTGGCCGAATAGGGCGTTTAATGGCGCGCTTACTGATCGAGCGTCAAGGTAAGGCTAATAAACTACGTCTAAGAGCTATAGTGGTTCGGGGTGGTAAAGAAGGTGATTTAGAAAAGAGAGCATCTTTGTTGCGTCGAGATTCTGTACATGGTCCATTTTTAGGCAGTATTACCATTGATAAAGAGCGTAATGCAATTAAAGCAAACGGTAGTTACATTCAGGTTATTTATGCCAATCATCCAAGTGAAGTCGATTACACCAAATACGGTATAGAAGACGCTTTGATCTGCGATAATACTGGTGTTTGGCGCGATCGCGATGGTTTATCTCAGCACCTAACCTCAAAAGGCGCTGCAAAAGTGTTGTTAACTGCACCAGGTAAAGGTGATATCAAGAATATTGTGTATGGTGTTAATCACGGCGATATTGAACCTCAAGACACAGTACTTTCTGCCGCAAGTTGTACAACAAACGCAATTACGCCAACCTTAAAGGCGTTAGATTCAGAATACGGCATTGTTAACGGTCATGTTGAAACTGTGCATGCTTTTACCAATGACCAAAATCTTATTGATAACTTCCATAAAGCAGATCGCCGAGGGCGTGCAGCACCATTGAACATGGTAATCACTGAAACTGGTGCGGCCAAAGCAGTAGCAAAAGCCTATCCAAAGCTTGAAGGAAAACTAACAGGTAATGCGATTCGAGTGCCAACGCCCAATGTGTCTATGGCAATTCTCAATCTAAACTTGGAAAATGAAGTAACCAAAGAGGGAATTAACGAATACTTGCAAAAAACATCATTATTCTCTCCGCTACAACATCAAATAGACTTTACTGCATCTAAAGAAATTGTATCTACTGATCTTGTAGGTACTTCTGCCGCTGGCATAGTCGACTCTCAAGCAACCATAGTGTCAGGTAATAGAGCGACTATTTATTTATGGTATGACAATGAGTTTGGTTACAGCTGTCAGGTACTTCGTGTTTTACGTGATATGGCTGAACTTGAAATTCCAGTATTGCCAAAAGCTTAATTAAATAACAGTTCCAACCTTGGTCGCTCCTTTCGTTGAAGAGCGGCCTTTTTAATTTTCAGTTTTCCAATATTTCTTTGTCTGCTAATATTCTAAAATCCATTTCGATGTAGGCATAACAATGACAATTACTATAAATAGCCAATTCGATAGCGGGAATATTGAAGTCATTACGGCAGATGCGGCTTCAAATATCCAATTACGCATCAAAAAAGATAATCAATCTGATTTTTATCAATGGTTTCATTTTAAAATGCACTCAAAGGCATTTGAAGAACATAGCTTTAAAATACTGGACTTAGCGGCTTCCGCATATCCAGATGGATGGAAAGATTATAAGGTTGCTGTTAGCTATGACAGATCCACTTGGTTTCGTGTTGATACTGAATTTGATGGTGACAATCTCACATTCTCATTTACCCCAGAGTGTGAAAGCGTCTACTTCGCCTATTTTGCACCATACAGCTATGAACGCCATCTAGACCTTATTGGCTCGGCGCAAACATCTGATAATTGTCGACATGAATTATTGGGCTTAACCATTGATGGACGTGAGCTCAATATGCTTGTTGCTGGCGATGAATCTACAGCGAAGCAAAAAATATGGGTGATCGCACGTCAACACCCTGGTGAAACCATGGCCGAATGGTTAATGGAAGGTTTAATTTCGCGATTATTAGATGCTCAAGATGGCGTAGCAAGAGAACTGCTACAAGACGCTGTTTTTTACTTAGTACCCAATATGAATCCAGACGGGGCATATCGAGGACATCTACGAACCAATGCGGCTGGAAGAAACCTTAATCGAGAATGGCAAACACCCAGTGAAGAATTTAGCCCTGAAGTTTATTATGTAATGCAAAAAATGCAGCACACAGGAGTTGACCTTTTCCTTGATATTCATGGGGATGAGGCGTTGCCTTACAACTTTGTTGCTGGCTCTGAAGGGAATCCAAGTTACTCAGAACGTATACAAAACCTTGAAAACCTGTTTAAATCTACTTTGTTAGCGACTACGCCTGAGTTTCAAGACACTTTTGGGTACGAAAAGGATGCACCAGGCGAGGCAAACTTAACCATAGCGACAAATGCTGTAGGTGAAAAATTTGAATGCCTTTCTTATACCTTAGAAATGCCATTTAAAGATAATGCCAATTTACCTGATCCTGTATTAGGCTGGTCTCCAATCAGGTGTATGCAGTTAGGTGAAGATTTATTAGTCGCTATAAGAGCTGTAGCCGACAAACTTAGATAAAATAACAATAATTAAAGGAACTTCTCTTATGGATGTTTTACTCGACTTTTTTAACATGTTGGATGGGTACTTAGGTAGTGCTCCATGGTTCCCATACGTGTTGCTGGGCGTGGGCATATTTTTTACCATTTACTTAAAATTCCCACAAATTCGCTATTTTAAACATGCATGGCAAGTAGTTAGTGGCAAGTTTGATAAAGCAGATGACCCAGGGGATACCACGCACTTTCAATCTTTGGCAACAGCGCTTTCAGGCACCGTAGGAACGGGAAATATTGCTGGGGTCGCATTTGCTATTTTTCTTGGCGGACCTGCAGCGCTTTTCTGGATGTGGGCAACAGCATTTTTCGGTATGACTACCAAGTTCGTGGAAGTAACCTTGTCTCACAAATATCGTGAAAAAACCTCTGATGGTACTATGGCTGGTGGCCCTATGTACTATATGGATAAGCGCCTCAACATGAAATGGTTAGCGGTAATATTCGCTATCGCTACCGTGATTAGTTCGTTTGGTACAGGCAACCTGCCACAAAGTAACAGTGTGGCAGCTACCATGAACGAATCTTTTGGTGTTAATTCACATATTGTCGGTGGCGTATTAGCGGTGCTACTAGGCTTAGTTATTTTAGGTGGTATTCATCGTATTGCCAAAGTGACCTCCAAAATCGTGCCTTTTATGGCTGTTATTTACATCATAGGTGCACTAGCGGTAATTTTTGCAAACATTGAAAACATAGGTCCTGCCTTCGTTTCTGTGATCTCTGATGCCTTTACCGGATCAGCCGCTGCGGGCGGATTCCTTGGAGCCACCTTCGCTTATGCATTTAACCGAGGGGTTAATAGAGGCTTGTTTTCTAACGAAGCTGGGCAAGGTTCTGCGCCTATCGCTCACGCTGCAGCAAAAACAAAAGAACCGGTTTCTGAAGGTATGGTGTCTATTCTAGAACCTTTTATCGATACTATTATTATTTGTACAATCACCGGCCTTGTCATTCTATCTTCAGGCGTGTGGAATCAAAAACATGAAAATGTGTTTGAAAGATCTGATATGGTCTTCTTATCCGGTGAATTTGTAGAAACTAATGCTGAAGATGTACAGAAATTACATGCCTATCTAAACAATATTGATGCGGATGCTGTGACTAAGTTCAGTGGCGAAATCCAAGTGGTAAATGGCGTAGCTCAAACTGGTGGATTTACTTTGATTAACTCGCGTTCAATCGCAGAAAATGTGCAGTATTTTACCGGATCAGTTGAAGACCCATTTACCGGGGTACTTAAAATTCAAGAGGGTGATATTGCGCGGGAAAATATTCTTGTTCAGGGTAACTCATTGATTCACTCTGCAAGACTAACTGCTAAAGCTTTTGGTCAAGGATATTTTGGGCAATATGGTGAGTATATAGTGCCCATTGGCATCTTGCTATTCGCATTTTCTACTGCTATTGCTTGGTCATATTATGGTGATAGAGCCATGACCTATTTGTTAGGGCCACGTTCAGTCATGCCATATCGAGTCATTTACTGTGCAGGTTTCTATTGGGCGGCGGTTTCTGATACTACCTTGGTTTGGGCAATTTCTGCAGTAGCCATAGTCCTTATGACATTACCTAACTTATTTGGTATCGTAGTGTTACATAAGGAAATGAAAAAGACCGTTAATGAATACTGGGAAAAAGTAAGCAAATAACAGTCACAACTTTCACATAAAAGGGTTAAGCAGAGGCTTAACCTTTTTTTTATTTAGAAATGTAATTGGAGGTAATGCGTGGCAATTACAACTTGTCCTTCGTGTAATAAACCAATGTCTGATAAGGCAAAAGAGTGTCCAAACTGCCATCTTAATTTTGAAAATGCGTCGCCAGAAGATATTCAACGCAAAGCCAGTTTGGCCAAGTTTAAACAACTACAAAGCCTACAAAACCAATCAATGTTGGCTATCCTGTTATTTATTATTGGCGCATATTTTGTGTTTTTAGGTGATTTTCCAGATACTGAAACTGGTCTTATGATGTATAATGCTGCTGTCGGTGTAACCGCAATAGCCTTTTTATGGTACGCGGTAAATCGGGTGAGAATAACCTTGACGAAAAGAAAATAATCTTGATTGGAGAGAAGGTTTGCAACTTGAACAATTACTAGCAACCATGACACCAGAAATCTACTTAAAACTTCGTAGTGCGGTAGAGACAGGTAAGTGGGAAAACGGTATGAAATTGACCGAAGAACAAAAAGAATATGCTATGCAGGCTGTCATGCTATATCAAGGAAAGGTTGAACAGTCTGGTGAACATATGACGGTTGGCGAGAATGGCGAAATTATTCAAAAATCACGTCAACAAATGAAACAAGAATTACAACATCAGACGACAAATCAGTCTTCGATAGCAAAGTTTGGACAAGATGATATTTAAGCAGTTATTTACCGCAAACTATAAACATAAAAATCCATCAAAGCGCATTCAAGCGATACAGCAAGCGTCGGAAGTCGATAATAAAAATAAGGCTTGGTTACATGAATTAGCCTTTAATGATGCAGATTCAAAAGTACAATTAGCGGCCTTGGAAAAGTTGGGGCAATATTCATTGTGGTTAAAAACCTATGAAACCACCTTGGATGCAACGTTAAAAAGTAGAGCTAAAACTACTACAATATCTATGTTGGAAGATCCTTCATTGGTAAGTGACGCATTGTTTCAAGACTTCATTCTGCAAGCTAAGCATTTAGATATCATTCAAAAGTTATTGAGAGACAGTAGTAGATTAGCATCTAATTCGGCGCTTTATTTCAGCGCTTTGCTAGCGCATGGCTCCCAGAGCGAAATTTTTCGTTATTATCGGGAGAGCGCTAGTCCGTCTCAGCAAATCATGATTATCGAACAATTTAACGATGAAAAATCCTTAAAACGTTTACGTAAACAGGCCGCAAATACTGAAGTCGAGCAAGAGATTGATAATCGTCTTGCACAGTTCGCAGAACAGGCACTTATTCCGGTGCAACTTAAACGAGATATCACCTTAATTAATTCTCAATTATTAGCGCTTTTAGATAGTAACGATTTCGCTTATATCAAACAAAAATCTAACCAATATTTTGAGGCATTTGAAGCAGCAAAATTACAGTTTTCCTACTTAGATGAAAAAGAAGCAGCGGAGTTTGGTGGTAAATTTTTGCAATTGAAGCAAAAGATAACCAATAAGTTAGCCAACTTGGAACCTGCGTTTGAGCAACAAGTAAAGCTTAAAGCACTTACTAATGAACTTTCACTAGTTAATCAGCAAGTACTGGACATTGAGACACAAGTAAGCCATTTGATAAATGCTACGTCCTTAGAGCAAATAGATGTGCAAAAGGAATTGCTTACTAATGCATTGCAAGACGCTAATAGTCAGTTAGCCCAAGTGCTAGAGAATGCAGAACAGCAAACACCAGCCCATCAGCAATTACAAAAGTCGATTAGCCAGCGAATAAAGAGTACTTTGTCCTCTTTGGATAGCATAGAAAAGTCCATTCGAAATAATAATCGACTGGTTGCGATTATTGATACCTTAGAAAATGTTTGGCTAGAATTTTCCAATCACAATTTATCAAAAGAGGTGTTATCTGAAGAATTTGGGTTAGCCAAAAAAGGCTTTATCCAAGACCAAGAATATGCCCCAGAGTTACTAGCCAAATGGAAGCAACTAAGTCGCCAAATAAATGCATTTTTTCAGCAAGAGAAGCAACAACAACAGCAGGTTGAAAAAAAATGTCATAGCAAACTTAATGTGGCGGCTAGCTTAATTGATCAAGGCAAATTTAAGGCTGGTATTGCCACTTTTAATCACGGTGCAAGTTTATTTTCAAGTATTGAATCACCAAAACGAAGTTTGCAAAAAAAATATGATGATTTAGCTTCTCAAGTTTCAGAACTTAAGGATTGGCAGTCCTATATCGCGACTCCTAAAAAGCCCGAACTGTTAGAGCAAGCTGAAAACCTAAGTAAACAAGAAACCTTGAACCCACTGGACTTGGCACAACAAATTAAGTTGCTGAGAAAAGAATGGAATTCACTTGGTCGCTTGGATACTGAAGAAGACGATAAGCTTAATAAAGCATTTAATGAAAAGTTAGAAATTGCTTTTGCTCCTTGCCGAGCATTTTATGCTGAGCAGGAAAAATTACGCGTAGAAAATGGGCAAAAGGCGCAACAAATTATTGATAGTTTAGCCGCGTTAGGAGAGCAAGAAGACCTTAACCAAATGGCAAAACAA
This sequence comes from Glaciecola sp. 1036, assembly GCF_050306235.1. NCBI lineage: Bacteria > Pseudomonadati > Pseudomonadota > Gammaproteobacteria > Alteromonadales > Alteromonadaceae > Glaciecola > Glaciecola sp. 1036. The sequence goes on from NZ_JBLWFH010000006.1 coordinate 110,822, forward strand.
CTGCATTCGTTAAGCCGCCAATTTAGAGAAATTAAAGAGCTAGATGTTCAGCAGAAAAAGTCGTTAAACAAAGCGTTTAAAGAAACCACTACACCTTTAAATGAAAGGTTAAATGAATTTTATGCTGACAATCACAAGCAAAAATCAGCCTTAGTGAGTAAAGCAAAAGATTTATTAAGTGAAGATGATGCTAACCAGGCTGTTGAGAAAGCTAAGGAGTTACAAGCAAACTGGAAGCTAATTGGATTTGCTGGTAAGCAAGCAGATCAGTCATTATGGAACGAGTTCCGAACTCATAATGACGCAATTTTTTCGCGTTTACATCAGGCTAAAAATGAGGCTGAACAACAAGCTAGAGAAGCTTTAGATATTGCGATTAACCAGTTGCAAAGTCTGGGAGAAGAAGCCAAAAACGTAGATGATGCCGCTACACTTCGAGCAATATTACAACAAGTAATTGATCACGAATTTGGCGGGATAGATGTCTCAAAATCTATTTTATCGCAGTATGAAAAACATAAAGAATCGCTCATCAAATCCTTAAAGCAATCTCTTGAAGCGCAACAACAGGCCCAATCGCAATCAATATTTAACGAGTTGTTGAGCTGTTTACATGAGTGGAAAGCTGACGACAATAACAAGGCTAAACCTGCACTTTTGAGTGCAATTTTAGATAAATCTTTGCCGACGTCGGCGTTATTTGACAACTTGCAAAGGGCCCAATTACTTCAAGCTGTAGTGGTATTATTGAATGCTGTAGAGTCAGCACCGATCGAAATTCAAAAAGATGTTCAGTTGCAAATAATGGCAAATAAACTGGAAGGCGCAGAAAATTTAACCGCTTCAGTTGCTTGGATGTATTGGTTACATCAAGGCCCGTTAAATGCTGAAGATGAACGTCAGTTAACAGCAATTGAACCCTTGCTGTTAAGCCATTTATCTCAGCTTATGTAAGTAATCGCCATGTCCGCAAATAAACATATCTATGTGGCATACACTGGCGGAACTATAGGAATGCGAGCCTCCGAAAAAGGATTCGCACCAGTGCCAGGGTTTTTAACTGAAACCTTGGCCAAGTTACCTGAATTCCATCGTTCGGAAATGCCAAAGTTCACAATTCACGAATATAGTAACTTGTTAGATTCTAGCGATATGGTGCCGGCTGACTGGCAAACCATAGCGCAAGATATCAAACAAGTGTATGACCAATATGATGGATTTATCATATTGCATGGCACAGATACTATGGCGTATACGGCTTCTGCGCTATCTTTTATGTTTGAGAATTTAGATAAACCTGTGATTGTGACTGGTTCCCAAATACCATTAGCTGAACTTCGCTCCGATGGTCAAACCAATTTGCTAAATGCGCTTTATATTGCCGCTAATTATCCAATTCCGGAAGTGACGCTGTTTTTTAATAATTACCTGTATCGAGGCAACAGAGCACGTAAAGTGGATGCTGATGGGTTTATGGCATTTGATTCACCTAATTACCCGCCATTATTAACAGCGGGAATAAAAATAGAAACGGACTACGTTTTTAAACAAACCCAAAGTAATCAGGAGTTAAAGGTAAGCGATATAAAAAGCCAGCCGGTAGGCTTGGTTAGCTTATATCCTGGAATTAGCCCTCAAGTCTTAAAAAATATTCTACAACAGCCTGTAAAAGCACTTATTTTAATGACTTACGGTGTGGGGAACGCGCCACAACAAGAGACTTTGTTAGCTACTTTAAAACAAGCTTACGATGACCAGATATTGATTGTGAATTGTACCCAGTGCTTGCGTGGTAAGGTTGATATGCAAGGCTACGCAACCGGAAAGTTATTAGCCCAAACGGGTGTGATTTCAGGAAAAGATATTACGCCAGAGGCTGCATTAGCCAAATTACACTACTTATTAAGTTCAGATACTTTGAGTTTTAGTCAGCGCCAAAAACAAATGGCAACCAGTCTACGTGGTGAAATGGACCAATTCTAAGCCTAAAATTCACATTTAGTAACAAAGGGAATTTTGAAAATTTAATCTACAGACTATTATATTTTTCAATCTCTTGGTAACTTAGATGAAGAATTTGAAAACTATATTAGTGTCATATCATGTTGCAAATTGAGTCTATCTCAAAAATCTACGACAATCAGGTGTTAGCGTTAGATGATGTTTCTTTAAACATCAATAAAGGACTGTTTGGTTTACTTGGCCCAAATGGAGCAGGCAAGTCTACACTCATGCGAATTTTATCCACCTTATTGGTGCCTGATAGCGGTAATGTCACTTTCGATGGTATAGATGTGTTAGCTCAACCAGAAGACATTCGTCAGCGCTTAGGTTATTTGCCTCAAGAATTTGGTGTTTATCCAAAAATCAGTGCCTATGAGTTGCTTGATCATCTAGCGGTTTTAAAAGGGTTAGTAGACAAAAATATCCGTAAAGAAACGGTTGAAGGTTTACTTGCTCACACCAATTTATATGAAGTCAGAAAAAAAGCGGTCAGTAGCTTTTCTGGCGGCATGCGACAGCGCTTTGGGATTGCTCAAGCGTTATTAGGTGACCCTGATTTGTTAATTGTAGATGAACCAACCGCTGGGCTAGATCCTGAAGAGCGAAATAGATTCCATAACTTATTAGTAAGTTTAGGCAGTAATAAAGTCATTATTTTATCCACCCACATTGTTGAAGATGTATCCGAGCTTTGCGAAGACATGGCGGTATTAGGCAACGGTAGAATTCTATTGCAAGGCAACCCAGTGAAAGTTACTCAGGCGCTTGAAGATCGCATTTGGCGAAAAACCATTTCTCGTCATGAAATAGAGTCTTATGAGCAAGAATATAATGTGATTTCAAAACGTCTTTTCGCCGGTCGTACCGTTATACACGTGGTCTCGGATACGGTTCCCGAAGGCTTTGAATCTGCACCTGCCAGTTTGCAAGATGTGTATTTTAACTCGCTTAAACAAGCTGTAACGCCGTTAGATACTGTACCGGCTTAAGTTATAAGGCTAGCATCACCTTTAACGCTAGTGAATTAAGGAAATTTTACATGTTGTGGAGAATGTTCAAATTTGAATGGCGGTATTATCTGCACCAGCCTTCTTTTGTTGTCACTTCGCTCATATTCTTCTTGCTACCGTTTTTGTCCATCACATTGGATCAAGTGCATATTGGCGCTACTACCAATTTAAATGCTAATAGCCCTTATGCGATAAACCAAGCGCTTCTAATATTTTCTGTTTTTGGCATGTTTTTGGTGGTGAATTTTATCGGCAGTACTGCATTGAGAGAGAAGGTGAGTGGTATGAATGAAATTATTTATACCAAACCAATCGATCATTTTCGTTACCATTTTGGCCGCTTTTTAGGTGGCTATGCTATGGTTTTGACCGTTTTTGCCATGGTGCCTTTAGGGTTAATGCTAGGCAGTTTAATGCCTTGGCTAGTATCGGATAAATTGGGTCCGTTCAATATTTGGCATTATATACAGCCATTTCTGGTATTCACTGTACCTTCGATGTTGTTATTTTCATGTCTTTTTTACGCAGCCGCTCGTCTGTTTAAGAGCATATTAGCCGTTTATTTAAGTGCCTTAGGCTTATTGATCTTATACATAATCAGTGAAGTTATGTTTACTGGGCAGGAAACTCGATTTTTCATGGCCCTGATAGATCCTTTTGGGATAAACGCCTATTTAGATGTCACTAGGTATTGGACACCTAGCATGCGCAACTCTCAAATAATCGGATTTGAAACTGAGATAGTACTCAACCGCATCATTTGGCTAGCCATTGCTATTCTTAGCATGTTAACTTTGATAGATTTTCGCAAACCGTTAAAACTTAGCGCATCTAGTCCTAATAAGATCCCTAGCTTATCAGGACCTCCCCAGGTAGCAGAGTTGTATAATATCGGTGCCAAATATCAAGAATATAGTGCAATTGAGCAATTTAAAGTTCGAACTGAATTCGAAATTCGGCAAATAATTAAATCCCCCTCTTTTATTGTTCTGCTGGGATTTTGTACCTTCATGATGCTGGTGAGTTTGCTTTTCGAGCCCGGACCTTACGGTTCATCAAAAATGCCGCTGACACAATTCATGGTAGAACTCATTCAGAGCTCCTATGGCCTATTAATGTTGATAATAATTACTTTCTACACGGCAGAAACTGTTTGGCGGGAGAGGTTGCTGAATATGTCCGAAGTGATTGAAGCTATGCCTGTAGAAAACCCCATATTTTGGTTATCAAAACTAATTTCAGTGATTGTTATCCAGCTAATCATTTTTGCTTTTGGCGTTTCTATTACTATTTATAACCAGTTGATTCATACATATTTTGATTTAGATATTAGCCAATATTTTATAAGTCTGGTGTATTTTTATGGTCTGCCATATGTGTATTTGACGATTTTGTCTTTTTTTATTCAGGTGCTATCGCCAAACAAATATATCGGAATGCTGATTTTTGTGTCTTACATCTTCGTATCCTTGGTTTTTGCTGAAATCGGAATTGAACACAATATGTTCAACTTTGCTAGTGCACCTGTATTAGAGTTTTCAGATATGAATCGATACGGTTGGTATATGCAGACCCAAAATGCCTATATGCTGTATTGGGGAGCTTTAAGTTTAATATTATCAGCATTCAGTTTTGCTCTTTGGCGAAGAGGTTATTACACCACCTTATCTGAACGTTTCCGGTATGCAGGAAATCGGCTAGGTTCTTCAGGGCGAGCATTGGCATTATTTGCAACAGTTGCCTTTGTTATTTCAGGCACATTAATTCACTACAACACCAAGGTGACTAACCAGTTTATCTCCAGTGACAGATTAAAGGAGCTAAAAGCTTTATACGAAACTCAGTACAGTGCAATGGAAGATCTTGTTGTTCCCCAGGTTTCAGAGGTTGATTTAAATGTAGCCATATTTCCACAATCGAGAAAATTGGAAACTGTGGCTAAACTTACTCTAGTAAACGATAGTCCAGTCAATATAGAAAGATTTTTAGTCAATTTACCTGCACATTCTTATGATATTAAATTTACTACCGAGCAAGGGCGTGTAGTAATGGATGAACAAGCATTAAACACTGCTTGGTTTACGTTTGATATGCCTTTGGCTCCCGGCGCAACACTCGATTTAACCATTTCCCTAGCTCGCCAGCATTTTGGCTTTAAAGATAAAGATGAAGATGCTAGCTTGGTTACCAATGGCACATTCATTGACAACCGTTCTTTGCTACCTACCTTTGGTGTTAAACAAAGTTTTTATCTAACAGACAACTTTGAACGAGCTGAATTTGGTCTTATGCCGAGGGATGATACCCCTGATGAACCGCAACAAAACATTTTAGGCGACTCGATCAATGCGATTAAATTTAAAGCACGTCTATCTACCCATGAATCTCAAATCGCAATAGCGCCAGGATATTTGAAAAAATACTGGACTGAAAATGGCCGCAACCATTTCATTTATGAAATGGACAAACCCATGATGAACTTCTATAGCATTCTGTCTGCGGATTTAAAGGTTAAATCTACAATGCATAATGGTGTTGAAATTGCTGTTTATTATCATCCAAAACACGAATGGAATGTTGCTACCATGATAGAGGCAACTCAAGACGCGCTGGATGCTTTTAGCCAAGCGTTTGGAAAATACCAATATCGACAGATGCGGATAATTGAGTTTCCTAGTTATCGAGAGTTCGCTCAAAGTTTTCCCAATACAGTGCCATATTCTGAAAGCTTAGGCTTCGTAGCTGATTTAAGAGATGAGACCGAAATTAATTACGCGTATTATTTAACCGCTCACGAAATAGCACACCAATGGTTTGGGCATCAGTTGATGGTTGCCAATGTTGCTGGAGGAGATATTTTAGTGGAGTCTCTTTCCCAATATGCCGCACTTAACTTGATGCGTCAAAAATACGGAGCGCTTATGTTACGTAAAGTATTAAAGCACGAGTTGAACAGCTATTTATCTGGCCGAACCTTAGAAAATAGGTTAGAACCACCATTATCCGAATCCTTCAATAGAGCCTACATTCACTATAATAAAGGCGGCATATTGTTGATGGCTATTGCCGAACGAATAGGGATTCAAGGGTTTAATGGGGCGTTAAAGCAGTTGATTGAAGAGTATAATCTCACCAGTGGTAAGTTTGCGACTATCGAGGATTTTATCAGCCTATTGAAAAAGCAAAGTACCAATGAAGATTTAGATTTTATCGATGACGCATTTAATAAAATTGCAATTCATGATTTTAGTCTGAAAAGTGCAGTGTTATCTGAGAAAGATGGCATTTATAAAACGACTTTGGAAATCTCGGTGGCTAAATTTTATGCCTCAGGCAATGGTGACGAAACTGAGGTAGCGTTTAATGACGAAGTTTCCATAGGTTTGTATACGAATAATCCAGATGAAATTACTCCCAACCAATCACAACTTCATTTACAAGAATATCAATTAACCTCAGGGCTAAACGAAATAGTCATCGAAACCAATCAAAAGCCTTCTTATGCAGTGGCGGATCCCTTAATACAATTTATTGACAGGGAAATTAGAGATAACACACATTTCATTGACTGATATGAGCCACTTTTTAAAACAATTGAAAATTTATTGCTAACCGTTGCATAGCTAAAGTAAGAGTATTTGAATAAGTTTTTATTTATGCAAGACACTAGTGCAAATGCAATGACAGAGGTAGCTTTAGGTTTGTCTATGGCTTTTTTCTCTTTGATGATAGTGGCCCTAGTATCAGTTTCCTTGCCCCAATCTTCGTCGTTAGAGTCGGAAAATTTAGCGCCTAAAATTAACGCCAATCGACTTCAACTAGAAGCGCAAAACCAAGAATTAACTTCGGATACTGCTCAGGAACGGGCATTTTTTCTATTTTACTATGAAGGTACTTTTTATAACCAGGCTTTGGAGCCAACTATTCCTGCACAAATCTCGACGGAATCCCCAATTGTGTTAGCCATTGCCCCAAATGTAAATATTGAAGAGGCCTTGGCATTGCAGAAAGTGTTTGGTCAAAAAAGTATTCAAATAACCAGTATGAATCAAGATTGGTTAACTGCGGTAGGGAGTCGAAGTGCAGGTCATTAAGGTTTACCCCACCAAATTATTCTTAATCAATCGTTGCAGTAATATTTTTATTCTAGTTTGCGCCTTTGTGTTAGCTTTGGTTTTGATGTTCAGTCAACAGCTATCATCAAAAAACGATCAGTTGGAACATGACACATCTAAATCGACAGCGATAATTGAGAATTCAAACCATGCAAGTGCACCAAGCAATTATACGGAGCTACGCACTGAGCTTATTAAGTTGCGGCTTCATAACAGCCTAAGGCCAGTCCGTCATCAAAGCTCGTTTACAACTAAGGATGAATTCTCGGTAAGAAAAACAGCTGTGAAAGCAGCAGAAAAATCCCATTATGATTTTGTTTGGTAGTCTCTACATTTTTGCACGTTTATTGCTAATAATTTCTATATATCCATTAGTCGTCAATTTTTAGTCGATAAAAGTGTAAGTTTCCTTTGGAATTTAAACATAAGAGTTATCGCTCAATAGCGCTCATTAGCAAAAATAATGCGTTTCTTGTTTGGCATGCCGTTGACCAGGCAGGGAATTCCTTTGCCATAAAACAAGCGTGGGAGCCGTCTTATAATAGTTTATTAAAAAAAGAGCGCGATATTTTACAAAGTTTAGGCAAACATCAGCACTTAATTCATGTTTTGGACAATGACATGCTGCCAAATGGATGTCAGTACTTAGTCTACCAATGGTATCCACAGGCGTTATATGGCCTTTTAGCTCAACAGTATTCATTAGATTGGCAATGTTTAGTCGACTGGATGAGACAAATCTTTTCAACGCTAAAAATATTGCATGAACAAGGAATCTTACATAAGGATATTAAACCTCAAAATCTACTCATCAATGCGCAAAATCAGTTGGTGTTGACAGATTTCGAAACCGCTGAATTTATCCATGGCGCGCGCAAATATTCAGTGCAAGCAGAGCGAAATACTGCATTTACGCCGGCGTATTCAAGTCCCGAGTTAATAAATGGTAGCGCTCAATTAACCCCAGCCACCGATATTTATTCCGCAGGCAAAGTGTTGATAGACTTGGTTAACAAATTGCCAAGAGATCAGCAACAAGGTTTTGCTTCATTCATTTCTTCATTAACTGCCGAAAACCCTCAAGACCGTCCAGAAAGCGTAGATCTCTGTTTGCAGATGCTGGAAAAACTACCTGAAAAATTTGAGCAAAACTTAACTCAACGATTTGTCCAAGAAGAGTGGCTGTCAGATGATTATCATCAGTTAGCGAAACAGATAGAAAATCTGATTTTGCTAAAGGGGTACTGTAATGAACAGCAGATTTTGCCTGCTCTTGAATATTCTACTCAGGTAAATATTGAAAAGTATTCTCGAGAATATTTGTCCAAGGTAATAGAGGATGTGGTAGCGAAATTAGGCCAAGATCCTAAATTGAGTGACTACTTAGTTTATTGTCAGCGCCTTTATTTATTAGAGCAAAAAAGTACACAACTTGAGCAACCCCAATGGGAAGAATTGGTAAAGACTGGTTGCCATCTGTCCGGACAGTCAAAACAAAGCATAGAAGCCTTGCTTGAAGAAAAATTCAAAATTAAAACAAAGGCTTGGCCAAGATGGTTTTTGCTAGGGATTTTCTTGGTAGTAATGAGTATTCTCTATATTGGTTGGACAATTTTTACTTTCCCTACGTCAGAAAAGCCAACGGAGATTACTCATCAACCCCAAGCAGAGGTAAAGCAAGTAATTGACAATACAAATAGCCTAGAGCAAAGGGCAACTCACACCTCGGTAGAAAAGCTAGATGCAAATATTCGATACCTGAGCTTTACCGATAGCCAAAACACCCAAGTACAAATAACCTTGGTAAAAATAAACACCAATAAGTCGCCAATATGGGTAATGCAACATGAAGTTTCTAATCAACTTTATAATGCATGCATTAGGGCAGGTAAGTGCAGAGATAATAAAGTTATTTCGACCTCGTTGAAAAAACAAAATTTAAATAATGATGACTACCCAGCAGTTCAAGTTAGCTGGTATTCCATTCAAGAAGAGTTTATTCCATTTTTAAATGCCCAACTAAATACAAAATTTGCCTTACCCAGTAAAATCCAATGGTTGCAAATTAGTTCGCAGGCGAAAATAGATATCACAAATGGTATGTTGAGTATGCACTGTCGAGGTTGCAAGGCAATTACAAGTGTCAATTTTCAAGGACAACCAATGCCGGTAAATTACTTAGCGGCAGATAAATCAAACCTTATGCATGTGTTCGGCAATGTTAGAGAATGGCTTTCAGATTGTCCTGAAAATCAATATGGTTCACCGGCCTGTCATCAAGCTCTAGTCGCTGGAGGTTCATGGATGCAATCATATGATGTTATAATCCAGGATCAGTTTAATCGTCTGCAAAAGCGGGCCAAATCAATCGATACAGGATTTAGACTTGTTGAAGTTTCTGAATAATTATTTTTCTGTATTACTTCTTTGCTTAATGTGCGCGCTGACGACGTCAGCCTATGGGCGTACATTGTTGTTACTACCGTCTGTTAACTCGGAGCAACACGCAATACAGGCTCAACAAGACATAGAAACAATCTTAGTTAAGCAATTGAACAAAAAGCTACATAACGTACAAGTTGCTAGCAAGATTGATTCTATATGCAGTGATCAGCCCTGTGATAGCGATATTCAGGTGCTTTCAAGGTTAATTTCAAGATATCCTTTGGTTGATTTGGTATTGTTCTATTCTGTTCCCTTGTCCGAAAATAAAACTGCATTTATTACCGCTTACGATCCTTATTCCCAAACGGAAATTTTTAATATTGTATTGGAATCGGATCAGGTCGCTAATTGGCAAACAAACGTCATAGCCAGTGCACTTGGACAGCAAGCAACAATCAATATTGAAAACTTACAGCATTCTGTCCAAATTGAATTAGCATTAAAAGGATTTAGTGTCGAAGAATTAGTCCCAGTCACTACCTTTTTGTTATCTCTGAGCCAAGAAAATCAGGTTAAGTTGATTAAAACATTAAATCAGAACTATGCGTTATCTTCCATTATGCCAGTGGTCGAAACACATTATTCAGTTTACAGCGACATGACAGTGACACATCTTTATAACGAGCTTGTGCGTTTCTGGGAGTTGCAAAATATCGATGTTGATATGTCTTTTGAGCGTGAAGACGCTCGTCTTACTATTAGTCGTATAGGTAATCCTTATACACCATCTATGGTGACTTTGGGTTTGGTGGCTATAGTAGGTTTGGTGTTGATTTACTTAAGCCTTCACCGTTATTTCTTTCATAACCGATTGGAGTATCTGGCGGAAAAAAAATATGTTGAAGAATGGTTGGCGACTTATAAAAAAGCCAGTAAAAACATATTTAAAGTAAGTGATCATTGGAAGAGTCAATTAAATTTTTGGCAACAAATCAACCGCGAATCTCAGCAACTAGAAAAACAAGCTAAGATTTTTTACGATGCTGGGGATCTACACACGGCCAAACTCTTTATTAGCAAGGCGTTAAACATCAATGCTAGTGCACCTCTAGCAAATAAGCTTATTCGAGAAATCGAAAAAGAAGAATCATCAAGCAAACAACTCACAGATAGAGAACAGTGGGTGCGTAATAAGATTGCTAAAGCAATGAGTAATTTTCGCAACGATAGTATTTACAAGGCACTTCGTCAGGCTTATCAAGCAGAGTCAAGTATAAGAGAAGACAAGCATTTCAAGAAACAACTTAAGGCAATTACGAAGCTTATAAACAGAATCAATGGCCAAGCTAGCTATCAATATTCTCGTTTGCATATTCGACATAACAATCTTCCAGAGCAAATCAGCCTTGGTTGCGAAGAAAAATTAATGATAGGAAGAGAAAACGATACGCTAACAAAGGATTTTGTAGGTGTCGTTGCAATAGAGCATAAGGGGCTATCCCGCATTGGTCGACAAACACTTATTTATAGAGATGAAAAAGGGTTCTGGCTTGAGGACTTAGGAAGTACCAATGGCACATATGTAAATGGCAAAAAGTTAGAAAGCTCATACTGTATTCAGGATACCGACAAGCTATTATTTGGCGCCGATTCGCAAATTGCAGGTGTTGTACTCAATGTGCAACTTTATAATCAAGCGGATGCGCTGCATTTGAGTTTAGAAAAGAATATGCATGAAAACCAAGGAATAAGAGAGCTTGCTCAATTATGGCCGGATTATATGCACGCCGCACGAATGGAATATTGGGTAACGAAAATTCCTTTAGTGCTCTGTATGGACAAAGATTCAAAAGCACTTAGTTTGTCTACAGAGCGCAAAAAATATGGCAACAATGTCGCTATTTGTCGCATTGAGCTGTTGCCCTACGCTAGTGTTGCTCCCATTGGTGATGCTAATGTTAATGTCGAAGGGCAACCCTTACTTGGAAAAATGCCTGTAATCTTGCCAATGCAATTGGAATTTGATGGGGAAATTATTACTCTCACGGCTGACAGTTATACCCAAATAAAACAAAGTAGTCATTTTCAACACCAAACGCGGCTAATGCAGGAAGACTGATTATGTCCCTCGTAGCAACATCGTCCGCTTTTACTGATGAAATATTGCTTTTGCAAGATGTGACCTTAGCAAATCATAGACAACAGCATAAATTTACCGCTCGAAATGTCGAATTGCTCAGTCGTCATTTAATCGCTCGCCATTACAATAGTCTTTCATGGGAACTCGCGCATTTGTTGTGGCGCGTAGTCAATACCCGTGAGAACGCAGCAATTTACAATTTTTTCTGGATAGAAGAAGCCGTTCATTCTGAAACTGCAAAATCTTGGTTTGAGGACAATCAGCTCAATGTTCTAAATCAAGCATCCTCTGAAACTCTGCCAAATGCCTTGCAAATTGTTATTCATCAGCATGAATTTACGCTTTCTTGGTCAAGAATCAATATTTTAGCGGCCTTAACCGAATTCATGATTAATCTTGCCCCGCAAATTATGGATGAAATCCAACAAATATTATGGGGGAAAGGGCTCAACGCTATTCGCTCATGTGCAGGTCATATACAAAAACATTTATATCAGGCATTAGAGGCGCTATTGCCGCCAGCGCGTGCGCAACAAAAACTATATTTCTTTGAGCAACAAATTCAAAATATCGAACCTAGAGAAGTGAACCTGATATTTTGTGATTTATGGAAAAAAGCAAAAGATATTGAGGGATTAACGAAATTATCGAATTTCTATGGGCAATTGTGTGCTTACTTTCAAGCCAAAGAAGCAGACTTTTCAGCAGAGTCATTAGATGCGTTAGAGGCTGACGAAAAAATAAGTGAAAACATCTTCGCTATGCTTAATCAAAGGGAAGAAAGCACGCATAGGTTATCTTCCGCATTAAACAATGTAAAAGTGCTCAGTCAAGCCCAGTGGGCCAAAGTGGAATTAATCAATACTGAGACGAGATTAAGTGAGGACTTGTTTCTAGCGCTATGCTCATTGTGGAGTTTTGCCCCCACACAAACAAAATTAATTCAGGCGGTCCGTAATAATAGCTCAAGAGAAACTCGTCTCTCATTGTTAGATGAAATGGAAAATTATCAGCAGCAAGTGAATTTCATTCAGGCGATGATGAAACTCAATAGCCAAAACGCTTTGGCCTGTTTGCAACTGATAAAAGTGCATTTTCCAAACAAGGTAGTCAAAGCCTTGGGCACATATAGCATTTGGTTAGAGACAATCGAACAAAAAGTGTCAGAAGCGGGCTCCACACAAGTTGCGTCATTGGAAGAAAATCCCGAAAGTCTATGTCCCGATATTTTTGAACAAGCGCAGAGTGCACTAAAGAAGAACAACCGCAAAGGATTTACAGTTTCAACTTTGGCAAGCATAGATGACTATATGTCTACACTGCAAATGCTAAACATATTGAATATTTCTTTAAGAAAAATTTTAGCTAAATTACAGGCCTTTAATGGTGATAACTATACGCTGGAAACAAAATACCTTGCTGACCGTTGCATAATAGAAAGTGAGTATTACCAGAGGTATTTTGAATGAATAAGGCCCAGCAGGCGTACTTTTTTGCGATGTCAGAGATAATCCATAGTGAAGATTTGCTCAAGCAAATAAGTAATGCAGACAAAGTGTCAGATAAACTAAGCTATTCGGAAATTGCTCAATATGCGGTGTCAAGAATGCCAAGTGCATCTGCTAACGTGCAAACAATGATCAATAGCAATGTAAATTACCGTCGAATTTACAAAAGCATTGTCGAAAAAATATGCCGTTTTTACAGTCCTAAACAAGTAGCAGCTAGTTCAAGTACCCAAATATTTGAGCGCAAAACCTCAGATTTTCAACTAGCTTTATCAGTAAACGAAAACTCAGTTAAGCAAGACGTTACTGTTACATTGGCGTTACACAGATCAGATGATAAAGTTGCTTCAGAGGCAAGTTTACACTGTTTCTATCAAGAGTTGGCCATGCCATTACATCTGACTAAAAATAGACAAGGTGTATTTGAAGCAAAAATATCCAGTCATGATGCTATTTTTTCAGCCTTAGGTGATGCTGAATGCGAGATCTATATTAGATAGGGAGTAAGGCTTATACAGTCATATCATTTGTATGTTGCAACAACCCAAGGCTTGGTGAAAATTGAAAAAATACTGAATTTACCTGAGTCTCAATCTTCTGTTGTAACCATAAAAGGTAGTGCTGATAAAGCCTCCATTTCAGATTCTTATGAACACTTTGTTCAGCGTACAACTGGCGTGATCCAACGCATGGTTGATGGACAGAATTTTCACGTCATTATAAGTCAAAATATCGATCACGGAGAATCATGGCAATTAGCCTTTGTTATCGGGCATCTATTAGCTTCTATTTCACGGCTGGCAGAGGGCGAACCAAAAGATAGCGATACCATAATTATTGCGTCTGGACGCGTTGATCCTTTAACAAATAAGGTAGAAAGGATTGAGTTTTTACAGCAGAAAATAATTCGGGCTCAATTGGCGCTTTCAGGATTAAATTCCACAGCCAACTCGATTTGTTTTTTTATTCCAACAGACAACTATAGAGCGCCACTGCCAGATACTTCATTGGTATTAACACCCGTCAATGAGTTACAAGAGCTTAGTAATTTTCTACAACGTCTTGGGCTATCGGTAAATAGCACCTTAACTACCACCGAGAGTAATCAGGTTTTCACTGGTAATATCATTGAAAGCCAGTCTGTAAATAAAGCGTCTATCTTAGCTAAGTTTATTGCTGGCAGCCTAATGTTGCTATTGGCTTTGTGGTTCATCTTAATACCTAACACAGAGACCTTGTTTATCGAAACCAGAGTCGGTTTAAACGGTTGCATTGAGACCCAAGAAATTACACATCCGTTTGAACTGTTTGAGTCAAATATATTGCCTGCTATTAATCTCCATGGTTTATGCAGGATGCAGATTTTATTGCCAGAACATATTCAATCGGTATTTTTAATTTCAGATGCTAACAAGGTGTTGGTATTGGAAGAACAAAAAACAAACCTCTGGACGATTCCCTTGCCGAATAAGCAAAATATGTCTCGAGAGTACTTACTTTTTTTATCAACAAGCAAATTAGATAAAGCGGATCAGCAAAGTCTAACTGACTATTTGTCGGGTCTAGAAAGCCCTTCAATATCCCCAGACATCATTAAAAGTTGGTCTAAAAAACAAAATATTTCCGCTTTTTTTCTTACTCAACGACTGATTCACTAAAAAATCCAGCAAACTGTTTCATAACCTAAATTGAGTACATCAACATTGGGTTACCTATGAAATTGCCATTAATTTTTATTGCTATTGTAATGTTAAGCGCCTGTTCTATGACGGAGCCGCAAGTTGCTGCGTTAGAACCTTCTAGTTCACGTCTTGATCAAAATTGTGTCGAGCAAGTTTTTAAACGGGAAGCACAGTCCAACGGCCATGCAAGCCAGTTTTTAGCATTAGCTAATAATGCAGAAGCTTGTCTTGGTAATCAGCAATTTTCTGCAAACCATCCAGACAATCATACTGCGATGCAGTTACAAGCGCTGGCTGTGACTTCTTATATTAAGTCTGGCGAAGTATCCTTAGCTAAATCTGCATTGACAGAATTTAAACGTAAATTTCCTATGCAAGACCTTGTATATCCTGACTTCACTTCTTTTTTAGATTCAGCAACAGCTTTACTTGAATATGAACATTTGTCTCAATACCAACTTGCGCGATTGAATATAAACCCCTTATTACGCAAAGAGCTTGATCGACAACAGCGCTGGTTGAGTCAATAGGAGAAAATCATGCAAATACCTACTCTAAAAAAATCATATTTGTTAATTGCTACTGTACTAATAGGTTTGAATGCCCAAGCGAATGAATGGCAACCCGTTGAAGTTGAGCAGTTAATTGAGTTACCGGTCAATTTAATTGAAAAACGCATTCAGCAAGATTTTAATTTATCGCCTATGGCAAGCAAATTAAGCCATATCGAATCAGCCTTGGTGTCTCAAGGCGAAAAAATAAAAGCACTGCAAGCAATTGTGCAAGAAGCAAAAGACAACGAGATGATCGATGAGAAAGTTAATCTGGTAAAAGTGAAGTCAGATTTTCTTGATAACATGCAAGAAGGGCAGCTACTCAGACAAAAATCTCTCAGTCAGAAAATAGATCTTTATCAAGCTGTACTTGAAAAGCTCTATCAACAACAAAACCGACAACAATCAAGCGCACTATATCAGGTTAAACAACAGCAAGAAGCGGCCAGAGAGCGCATGGAAAAAGTGATGGCGAAAGTCGATGCGGCAATGTCAGAACAAGGCCTTACCCAAACTACGCCATATGCGGATGAATTTACCAAGAATTTAGCAAAAATTAATAAGTTAAAAGAAGCTATTCAATCACATAAAGCGAACATGTCGCCAATGGTAAATGGTATCGAAGTATCAACTGAAGAATACGTACGTCAATTGCTGATGCAAGTCGCTTCTGAGCAGTCTTTGTTAGACCAAGAAGCCTTAATGTTAAGTTATATGTCTCGTCTTGTGGCCCTTGACGCTCAAGCGCTTGAATATGCCATCAATATTGAAGATGAAGATGCGTCCGGTAGCAAGATTGAAAGCACTACGACGCCAGCAACTTCCGTTAGTCTGTTTTTATAAGGAATAAGCAAATGAAATTCTTTAATACCTTTGCTCTAATCGCCGTTGTGAGCGTTTTTTCTACCAGTGCACAAGCTGACAATAACTTGTTAAGCCTAAAAAATCTCGAAAGAGAAAGGGCTAAGTTCTTACATACAATGTTGTCAGATGCCGATAGTCCCGATCAAAAACGACAGCAAATACTGATGTCCCAGCGACATCTGATTGATATGGAACGCATGGTTATCCGTGACGATAGACTGACTAAAAGTCAAAGTGATTTAGTGAAAAGTGCATTTTTACAGTTTGATTTAACTTTTTTAATGCATTCAAGCGCCGAGCAATCCGCACAACCATTAGCCCATTGGATGAAACAGGTTGGTATGGATACTCAATCAGTAATCAACGCTAAACCTGGATTCAGAAAATGAAACTGATGGTGTTAAATCAATCAAGTTGGCGCTTGGGTTTATCCCTGTTGTACTGGATGGGAGGGGCTTTAGTCATCCTTGGTGCCGCTTTGAGTTTTTTTCTGGATATGTCGGTCGCCGACATGCTTGATAGTTTAAATCGACATTTTGGAAAAACCTTTAGTTTTCTATTTATTGCTCTGGTTTGTCTGGCGACTTTAGCACTAAAGAAAATGTATGAAATCGCACCCGTTAATGGGCAAGCTTATTGGGCCGAAATTGCATTGCAAGCGGCTAATGGGATATCAACTATTGCGCTGACCTTTACTCTGCTAGGGATTAGTTTAGGTATAGGATATTTATCTGAAAAACCCTTAGCACCAGAAAATGTTAATGACATTATTTCTCAGTTGACGTCTCAATTTTCCATGGCGTTTATGACCACAGTTGTGGGCTTGCCAACAGCGGCAGTTTTGCGTGCTTTAGTGGCAGTTAAATTAGCAAAATCTCAATAGTGAGGAATCGACTTATGCTAGCAAAAATAACCTTTTTTATTGTAGTTGTAATAGGGGCCTGTTACCTGAGCATAAAATCATTTGGACTTCCATGGCAACATGCGGACAGTCAGCAAACCATGGGTAAAGACAGTGATAGTAATATTCAGCTGACAAAAGAGTTACGAAGTCTAGAACTGAGAATTGAACAATTAGAGTCAGAAAATCTGCAACTTCAAACCAGTATAGCTAACCTTGATCAACAAAAAACTGAATTCACGAAAACACAAAATCAAGCCTTGGAAGAAGAAAAACCAGTGCTTGAAGAGCAAGTGACTGCGCTAGTTGCGAATTCAACTAAGCAAGACTCACATATGGGGAATGAAGAAGGTGTTTTACACTCCGATAAACGCGCAACACTTTTAAAACATCAAGCCGCATTACGCGAGGTTGCCAGCAAGCGGCAACTTGCTGCGATTAATGCGTTGCAATAATTGCTCTAAATATGAAAAGTGTTTGGTGGTATGCAAGTAGCGGAGTTTTGCTAGCCTTATTGATAATAGATCTTTTGAGCTTCCCTATAGAGGCGATAGAAGATAAGGAACAAGACATCAGCATTCAGGCGCAAGCAGAGCCAAAATTAAGCTTGGCTCAAGTGAGCTTGCCTAAAGTACCTCAAGAGTTTGAACAAGACTTGGATACGGAATCTAATTCAAGCTCAGTAGCCAAGGGTATAGAAGGCGTAGAAGTTAAGCCTCAACATCACGTCAGTACAGATTCTTTGGCCAAATTAAAATCTGATGCGTTTTTGATTTCTATGCCCTTGGATCAAATGCAGCATAATGCATTAGGCACATTTTTGTACCAATGTGTAGGCATAGGTTTTGGCAGTATTACTTACAACAAAGCCGCGGCTGAATTGATTTATTTATCAAAATCAAGGACAACGCCTAGTAAAATTTTAAGACGCGTAAACAAAACATTGTTTTCTTTTGAAAAGCAGCTAACCACCGCCTATGAAAAACAGAATAATCTGGTCAGGTTATATCCAATGTGGTTTGATCTGCAGTTAGTAGAAATGATTAATAGTCATTCTCCGCAGTCTGAATTGAAAAGCTTTACAGCGGAATACGAATTGAATAATAAGCGCTTGTGGTTAAAAAATATCGTAATAAATGGGCAAGATATTGCTGGAAAGTGGCTGTTGGCTAACGGGGCAAATGCTAGTTGCCAAGCAATGTAACCAAGTATAAAGCGCCCATCAACAAAGGCTGGTGAAGTAAATAAATAGAAAGGCTATGCTTACCCGGCCATACCCACCATTTTTTTTCATAGCTAATCAAATTTTTTGCGGGATCTTTAAGAAACCAGTTCGCATGGGCTAGACCTATGCCCAACAACACCATACCGAACCAAGGGACAAAAGCGACATAATCATTGGTATAGCTAGGTAGATTATCGAATAGCAAGTGGAACGGCCAACGTGTAGGCACTATTTGTAAAGCGCCGGTTATTAAAAAAAGAGCACCTAGACCTATGGAAATTTTGGGGTGATGAATAAACAAAATGCCAATTAGAGACGATACCGCTAAAAAGTGTAACACACCAAAAAAAATCCAATTTTTAGGAATGAAAAGGTAAGAGCCAATGGAAATTACGCCAGCAGCGCCGGCAATTTGCAATACGCGCACAAAAAATTTCTTGGGCCTAAACCGCTGCTTATAAGCCAAAGTTAAAGAAGCTCCCAAACATAGAAAGAATAAAGAAATAATCAGCCATCTAAATTGCTGCCAGCCACTGCCATCAGGAATATCTGACGAAATAAAATGAAAAAATTTGAGGTCGTAAATAAAATGGAAAATCACCATCAGAACAATGGCAAGCGTGCGCATAATATCGAGTGTAATAATTCTATTCGGCGTCATTTAAAAATGTTTCAAACTGTGGGTAAGTGAGCAAAATTAACAGAGACCAGTATAGACTGCTACCGAGTTTAAGTACATTGATAACCAAAATAACCCTTTGATTAAAAATAATTAATTGATTTACCGCATTGTATTTTCTATCAATCTCAATACACTAAAGCCTATGAGTACCTTATCTCCCGCTTTCGATAATTTTTGGTTTCTTCCCCTTGGCGGAACAGGGGAGATTGGAATGAATTTAAATTTATATGGCCATGCAAAAAATTGGCTTATGGTTGATTGCGGGGCCACCTTTAATGTGCCATTGGACCCTGAAAAAGATAATGATTTCTCAGTCAAAAGACATGATGTAGTTGTACCTGATGCGTCCTTTATTATTGAAAACAAAGATGCTTTATGCGGCATAGTGATTACCCATGCCCATGAGGATCATCTTGGAGCCTTAATGCACATATGGCCTCAACTTGATAATTGTCCAATTTATACAACAAGGTTTACCGCCGAAGTCATCCGCCGTAAATTCTACCGTGCGGATTTATTTTATGAGTTACCAATTGTTGAAGTGCGAACTGGTGATATCCTAGATATAGGGCCTTTTACCCTTCGATGGCTTTCTATTACACATTCAATTCCAGAACCTCAAGCACTTTTGATTACCACCTCTTTAGGCAGTGTCTTTCATACAGCAGACTGGAAAATTGACATGCAACCTGTAATAGGGAACAAGTTTAAACCTTCAAGATTTAAAGCGCTGTCGAAAGAAAATATCTTATCCATGGTTTGTGACTCCACAAACGCTAATCGAGCGGGCTTCTCGGTGTCAGAAAAAGAATGTGAATACGGGTTACATCAACTGATTCAAAAAGCCAATGGACGGGTAATTGTAACTTGTTTTGCAAGTAATATAGCGCGTTTATTAACCTTGTTTAAAATTGCGCGTGAAACAGGCCGGTACGTATGCTTATTCGGTCAATCTCTCGATAATATGATAAGTATTGCCAGAGCTACTGATAACTGGCCCGACGATTATCATCCCATCCCTAAACGCCACATTGGGTATTTACCCGCCCGTGAAGTACTTATTATTGCCACTGGAAGTCAAGGCGAATCAAAAGCTGCGCTTAGTAGAATGGCTGATGGAACCCATAGAGATTGTGATCTTGAAAAAGGAGATACCGTTATCTTCAGTAGCATTGTAATCCCAGGTAACGAAAAACCCATTCTCAAATTGGTCGAAAAACTCAAAAATCAAGACGTAACTGTGTATCAAAGTGAAAACTGTGAGTACAGAATTCATGCCTCTGGACACCCGAATTCAGA
This sequence comes from Glaciecola sp. 1036, assembly GCF_050306235.1. Lineage (NCBI taxonomy): Bacteria > Pseudomonadati > Pseudomonadota > Gammaproteobacteria > Alteromonadales > Alteromonadaceae > Glaciecola > Glaciecola sp. 1036. Next base: position 131,191 of record NZ_JBLWFH010000006.1, read on the forward strand.
GGATTTAGCCCAGATGTATCAGTGGGTAAGACCAAAGTCTGTGATACCGACACACGGCGAATCTCTGCATATGACGGCTAATGCGGCCATAGCAAAACGGGTCGGAGTTGAAACTCAAATGGTCGGTGTAAATGGCGATTTATTTGAGCTAGCGCCAAATTACCAAAAACGAAATCAAGTCGTAAAAACTGGCAGAATCCCAATTTAATTATGTGATTTTTGGAAAAACACTATATCTTTTTAAATGTTTTTAACATTAGGTTAACCCTTTAGATTTAAATTCTCATCTGCACATTTGGACACTTAAGGGTAATCTATGAAATTAAACAAAAATAAACTAGCACTAGCTACACTAATTTCTTCTTCGTTAATGTTGTCATCAGGCCTTGCGAATGCGGGCGTTGAGTTGGTTAAAGTTCCTGTGGACGGGGAAGAGTTATCCGTCGTAATGGGAGGTTATGCGAAGGTTGATGTTCGTCATGTTAGTGGTGATGTTCAGTATCAGGACTATTGGTTAGCCAATATTCCAGGTGGTGGACCATTGGATACTTCTCATACAGGTTTTAACATTCGCGAGTCGCGCGTTAACTTTAAAGTTACAAAAGGGGACGTATACGGGGTAGTTGAAATTGACTTCTACGGCGACAACGGCAATGCGAACGAAGTAGTAAGTAACTCAAATAATCCTAGATTACGTCATTTCTATTTTGGTTATAAAAATTGGATGGTCGGGCAAAACTGGTCTACTTTCATGCCTTTGCATTCATTGCCTGAAGCCTTGGACTTTGGTGGTCCACACGTAGGTGAAGTTTTCATTCGTCAAACCCAAATTCGTTACACTAATGGACCTTGGCAGTTTGCCATAGAAAACCCAGAAACTAATGGTGACGGTGATGTTGGACGCCCAAGTGGTGCGGTAGGTTTGTCAGGAAGTCAAGCAGACCCTGATGAAACTATTCCAGATTTTGTTGCTCGTTATAATTTGACCAAAGACTGGGGTACGGTTTCTTTCGGTGCATTAATACGAAAAGTTGACCAAGGTGGTTTGGATGAAACTGCGATTGCAGCCTCTATTGCCGGTAAAATCAAAACAGTGGGTAAAGATGACTTCAGATTTTCTTTACAATTAGGTGAGCCTGGTCGTTATGTAGCGGCAGCTATGACACCTGATATTGTAACTAACGCTGATGATCAAGTGGAAGTGGAACAAACCACTGCGTTTACAGTGGCATATAGACACTTCTGGAATGAAAGTACTCGTTCAACAGCTTATTATGGTCAGGCTGAAACAGACGTGTTAGGTCGTAAACGTTCACACGGTGCTATTAACCTTATCACTGACGTTACAAAAAGCTTGAATGTAGGGGCTGAATTAGGTCAGTTCTCAGTAGACGATGAAGGTATTTTAAGCTTCGATTCTATTTATCTGCAGTTTTCTGCGAAGTATGCTTTCTAATCGCAAATAAACTTAAGCAGTTAATTAAAAGCAGCAATACTAAATAAAGTATTGCTGCTTTTTGCCAAATGATGCTTTGAAATGATCGATAAGCAACTTTATCTTATGATCTGGTTGGCGAGTTCTAGGATAAACGGCATAAATTCCCATAGATTTATTGGTGTAACGATTTAAAATTGGAATGAGTCTCCTACGTTCAACATCATCGTGCGCCAATGCTTGAGGCAAAAAACAAATCCCCAGATCCGCTAATGCCGCTTCTTTTACTGCAATTAAATTATTGCTAATAAATCTTCCTTTAATCATTAGTTGTTGTTCAACACCGTTAATATTGAATTGCCAATGGTCTACACCTGACGAATCATATTTATATTGTAAACATTCATGCTCATGTAATTCATTAGGATGCAAAGGCGTCCCATGTTTCTTTAAATATTTTGGGCTTGCGCAGACAATCCATTTCGATTCCACTAATTTGCGCGCAATTAAACTGGAATCTTCCAAATGGGCGGTGCGAATGGCTATATCAAAACCTTCGTCAACTAAATCAACAACTCTATTAGTGACTTGCAAATCAATTTTTATGTCTGGATATTCATTACAAAATTCAGCAATAGATTGGCCTAATACTAACTGAGCAGTTATGACTGGCATTGTAATTTTTATAGTACCTTTGACTTCGTTTGAATAGGCGCAAACTACGTCGGTTGCATCTTGCATTGCAGTTTTTGCTATCAGCGCCTTTGAATATAAAGCTTTACCAGCGTCAGTTAAACTCAGCTTCCTAGTCGTTCGATATAAAAGTTGCACATTCAGAGTATCTTCTAATCGACCTATACGCTTACTTACCACTGAATTCGTTAGCTGAAGCATATCTGCTACTTTTGAAAAAGAACCCGTTTCAACTACTTGAACAAATAGCAGAATATCATCTGCGCGAATCATATTATTCTCCGATTATGCAAGAAAAAGAAAAACACTAAGTAATTTATGGTAGGTATAACAGTAAACATTCGGTTGGACTATAAGACCTCAGTCTAGGCGTTAGTTCCTATCTGGCCATTATTATTTTGGTTTTGAGTGCCATAAATATATGTTATCGTTGTGTAAAATTAAAAGTTATAACAAATTGTCATCTACCAATTGGAGAGCCCAATGAGCGTGTCAGCGCCGCAAATTTCAGTTAAATCTCCCTCTAGTCCTTACGATAAATGTCTTGATAGCGGAGTTCGTTTAGGCGAATGGAAATATGACGATACAGCTGAAATTTTAGAAAAGTTGGAAACTATTCTTGGTGTAGATAATGTCTCGGCGGATCCTAAAGACAATAAGCATTATCGAAAAGGTTGGCGTTCAGGTGAGGGCAGTGCTTTAGCTGTTTTGTTTCCTAAGAATCTATCATCACTTTGGCAGGCGATAAAATGTTGTGTGGCTTATGATTGTATTATCATAATGCAGGCCGCCAATACTGGACTCACTGAAGGGTCAACGCCTAACAATAATGATTACGATCGTCCTGTTGTGGTAATAAATACATTGGCGCTAAATGATGTATATTTGATTAATGAAGGATATCAAGTTGTTTGTCATCCTGGTGCGACTTTGCATAAACTTGAATCCATGCTAGCGGATATAGGTCGTACACCACACTCTGTAATAGGTTCTAGTTGTCTTGGCGCCTCTGTTATTGGTGGAATAGCTAACAATTCTGGAGGGGCTCTAGTAAAAAGAGGTCCGGCTTACACCGAATGCGCCTTGTTCGCGCAAATAAATGACCAAGGTCAGTTATTGCTATCAAATCATTTAGGACTTGATTTAGGCGATGACCCAGATGCTATTATTCAAAACTTAAGCATTGGAAATTTTGACAGCGCTTCAAATGATCAAGGTTCCCGCTTGAGTTGTGATACCCAATACACTGCAAGAATAAGAGATATTACCTCGGATACTCCCAGCCGATACAATGCCAACCCTGATAGATTGTTTGAAGCTAGCGGATGTGCTGGTAAGCTAGCTATTTTTGCAGTAAGAGTTGATTCTCATAAAAAGCCTCAAGCAGAAAAAACATTCTACATTGGCACCAATGATCCCGCTGAATTAACCCAATTAAGACGGTCCATGTTGTCTGATTTACACTCTTTACCTGATGTTGCTGAATACATGCATAAAGACATTTTTGAAGTGTCTGAAAAATACGGTAAAGATACTTTCTTGAGCGTAAAGTATTTAGGCACTCAAAGACTACCTAAATTGTTTGCATTAAAATCGCGTATAGATAGTGCATTGAATGATATACATTGGTTGCCTAATGATTTAAGTGACAAAAGTATGCAGATGCTTAGTCGCTTATTGCCTCAGCACCTACCGCCAAGACTACTTAAATATAAAGATAAATATGAACATCATTTAATTTTAAAGGTAAGCGATGATGCTATTGCGCCTACCTCAGAATTTTTAGTTAACTTTTTTGCTGATTCTTCCAATGGTGACTACTTCGAATGTGATGCTGCCGAAGCACAAGGTGCGGTATTAAATAGATTTGCAGCCGCCGGTGCGGCTTTGCGATTTCAATTACTGAATAAAAAACGCTGTGGCGATATTTTAGCGCTCGATATTGCGCTAAAACGCAGTGAACAAGATTGGTTTGAACATCTGCCCCCAGACATTGATGCTATGATAGAAAAGAAGCTCTATTATGGGCATTTCTTTTGTTATGTTTTTCATCAAGATTATATCTTGAAGGCTTCGGCTGATGCCAAGTTAGTTAAACAAGAAATGCTAAAGCTATTAGATAATCGTGGTGCGAAATATCCAGCTGAACATAATGTTGGGCATTTGTATTCTGCAGAAACAGAATTACAGCAGTTTTATCAAACATTAGATCCTACAAATACCTTCAATCCAGGCGTAGGTAAAATGGATAAAACCAAACGTAATTGTGGCTGTTGTTAAGCTGAGTTGCTTATAGTTTAAAACTTAAGTAGTATCAGCTTAGTATTTTCGGCTTAAGGATCGAGCAAATGTCGAGTGGTTCTTATGCGCAGTAGTATCAATCTCATTTTCTTTTGTTTTGTTTTTGCATGTTTTCGTCCATCACTAGCTCTCGAAAATACATCGCCTCTGATTATTGATCCCAGATTACATGTTGTAGACACATCCATTGGATTAAACCAAGACTCTGTTTATGACATGCATGTTGACGATATTGGATTTCTTTGGTTGGGAACCGATGAAGGTCTAAATCGTTATGATGGTCAAAAAGTCGATATAATAAGAGATATCGACGGTTTGTTACGCAATAACCCAATATATTTCATTCTACAACCAGACCCTTCAACGCTTATTTTATCAACAGGAAAGCGCGGAATAGTTGTTTTCGATCTAAATAAAAATACCGCACGTTCAATTTTAGATGTTCCATTACGCCTAGAGGTGGATTTTAAGCAGTTTTCTGATGCCATGTTGATTCAAGAAAATGGCAATATTTTGGTTGCTATGAATGAAGAAATATACCGCCTCGATGCTAAGACTTTTGAAGCAACCATGGTATTTAGGCTCACTGATACCCAAGTTGAAAACATGCATAGCATTAGAGCGCTTTATTACGAAAACGGACTATTGCTGATTGGCACAACTAATGGATTGCTAGCCTATGATGAAATACTCGATTCGAGTAAAGTTATTTTTGAGAGTCTCGCAATTAACGATCATAGTGCCGATGTTAAGTTTTTAAATCGGATTGAACCTGATTATCTTTGGATTGGTACCGTAAAAGGGTTGTATAAGTACAATTACGGTAGTTTGATCAAACACATTAAATCAAATTGGCAACTACCACCGAAATTAGTGGTAAATAGCGACCTCAATATTTGGGATGTTAAAAAGAACGCCGCCGGTCAGATTTACATCGGGTCCGAAATTGGCTTGTTAAATTATAACCAAACTAAACAAGAACTCGTGTTCCTACTTGAACCCAAAAAGAATGTTGAAGTAATTTCAAATCCGGCTATAAAACGTCTTGTTTTCGACGCTAATGATAATGTTTGGCTTGCAACGGACAAAAGTGGGGCTTTTCTCTGGTCGCCAGTTAGCTTGCTGTTTAAGAATGTATTTAAATCAGCGATTCATAGTTCAGAAAATAATCTGAGTAATAATTCTGTTTGGTCGTTAAATCAAACCACTGAAAATACTTTGTGGGTGGGTACAGTTAACGGCTTAAATAAGTACGATTTAGATTCAGGCAAAATACAAATATTTAATCAAAGCCCGAGTAGGTTCACTGATTTTTCTGAATCAGACATCCAGCTAATCGAAACTTTTGATCAACGATATCTATGGTTATCTACAGGTACAGGCGTGCGACTGTTCGATACCCAAGAGACTGTTTTTGTTGATATTGCGGAAAAATACAGCCAAGAAATAAAACAAACCTTAGATGGGTTTCCTCATGCTATAAGGTTCGATGGCGTAGGGAATTTGTGGTCGGTAAATCCAGAATCTGACCTTTTTTACATAGATTTAAAAAATAAAAAGGTCATCAATTTTTCTACAATTGCGCCAGAATTTCCGACGCCAGAAGTTGCTGATATGGTTGGATATGATGCCATAACAAATATGATGCTAGTGGCTAGCTATGGCAAATTAATCGGGATTAATATCGATGATTTAAGTTGGAAGGTATTGCATCAGATCCACTCAAACCTAGTTGATTTTTATTCTCTCCCAAATGCGTTTGTAAGAGATGGAACAGAAAGGATTTGGCTGTCTTATTTGGGAGTAGGCTTGTTTGAACTCGATAGCCAATCGTTTAAAGAACGCAACCATTACAATGATTCAAATATTTTAGCAGACAATATTTTATATGGCTTACATGTAGATCACGATGGCAACCTTTGGTTTTCTTCACATTCAGGTATACATCGATTATCTCCAACTTCTTCGAGTGTTAATTCATTTCACTATGCCCACGGCCTATCTTCTGTAGAATTTAATCAAGGGGCTTACACTGTGCTGTCTAGTGGTGATATTGCTTATGGAGGTAACTCTGGATTTACTATCTTTTCCCCAGATAAATTGAGCGAAGAAGCAGATCGAACTCCACATCAACCAATTATTACTTCGGTCAGCTTAGCCAGTAGAGAATTAATTTCGCCGCTTACGGATCTTACAGGAACGACTATAAATCTAAACTACGATGATTTTGGTCTTAGCATCAGCTTCTCTATTCCATCTTTTAATACCACTTACACACCGAGATTTGGATATCGGATAATTAATGACAAGAACGTGATTAATTATCCCGTTGTTGCTAACAACAAAATTACAATTCCCACGCTACCTGCGGGCAAATATAAAATTGAAGTTTACAACGCCAATAAGTCTCGAAATCAATCTGAGCCTGCAGTGCTTTTTGTAAACGTTAGTTATCACCCTATGTTAACCCCAATAGCAATAGTGCTTTATGTGTTAACATTTTTAAGTTTATTAGCATTTTATTTGCATAGAAAAAGTGCTATGGAACTGGCGTTAACCCAAGCGAATAAACAAGTAAGTCTATACAATAAGCGTCTAAATGATGCATTGGAAGCCACGAATTCACACATTTGGGAATGGTCGAGTGAGTCAAATTTACTGGTCGGAGAGCGAATAAAACAGGAATTCACTGGCACTGAAAACGCTTCGATAGTATTTGAAGATTATATTGCGCGTATCTACAAAGATGATGTTGAAGACTACATAAATCATTGGAATGCTTTTTTAGATAAGAAAATTGATCACTTTGACATCACCTATAGATTCGTGGATCGAGAAGGCGAGATTTTGTGGTACCGAGATATTGGTAGTCTAATTGACAGTGAAAACAACAATAAAGCGCTTTCTATAAAAGGAACATATTCAAATCTTACCCAATCTGTGGCAGCTCAAGAGCGGTTAAAACTATTTGGTAATGCATTTAAATCAACGCGAGATTGGGTCATTATCTTTGATCGCAATTATTCACCTGTGGTTGCTAATCCCACTATGATCAAAGCCTTTGGTATATCAGGTCGTAAAAAGAACGATTTAGCGTTGAATCAGATTATTAATAACTATCACAATGAATACCGCTTATTAATCAAAAGGATGAAAGAGCTCCAATTAGGAGAGCATTGGAAAGACGAAGTAAGATTAAATGTCAATCAAAGGCAACTGACATTTTTAGTTGATATCAGTGCAATTTCGATGCATAAAAACAGTCAGTCTCCGGATTACTTTTTGGTAATTGGGACTGATATTACCCAACAAATTCAAGCCCAATCTGAATTACAAAAGTTAGCAAATTATGACGTTCTCACTGGGTTGATAAATAGATCCTTATTAATAGAAAGAATGCGTCATTCAATACAATTTGCGCGACGCCACCAAACAAAAGTTTATGCTCTTTTCATCGATTTAGACGGGTTTAAACCTGTTAATGATTCATTTGGCCATCAAGCCGGCGATAAGTTGCTAATAGAAATTGCCAATCGAATTAAGAACACTTTTAGGGAACAAGATAGCGTTGCCAGGTTGGGAGGAGATGAGTTTGTCGTGGTGCTTGATGAGGTAGCCGACAATCAACAGATTTCTAGAATCATGCAGGAGCTTTGTGATCTGATATCTCAGCCTATTTCTTTGGGAAATACCACAGTATCCGTCTCTGCATGTATTGGCGCCGCAATGTACCCTGAAGATGCGGATAATGCAGAAAATCTATTACGCAATGCTGATATTGCAATGTACGATGCTAAAGCGGTAAATAATCGACAACACAGTTTTTTTAATCATGCGATGAATGAACAAGTGCATTGGGATGTTGTTATGCGCAATAAAATTAGGGTCGCAACGAATCAAAAAGAGTTTATTAACCATTATCAGCCAATTATTGATGCAAGTACTGGTTACACAGCAGGTTTCGAATTACTTCTACGTTGGCGAGACGGCGAAACAGAAGTTTCTCCAGCACAATTTATCCCTATCGCAGAAAAAACAGGATGTATCGTCGATATTACCATGGATGCCATAGAAGCTACGATTAATGATATGGCAAATTGGTATTTGAGCGGGTTTAGGGGGTATGTAGCAATAAATTTATCACCATTGATCTTCAATGGGCGACCTCAGCTTGAAACCATCTGTGGAATGTTACGAAAACATAATTTGCCCGTGTCTAGTTTACGTTTTGAAATTACCGAAAGTGTCCTTATTGATGAGCCTAGAAAAGTGACTCGTTATATGCAGGAGATCCAAAATAAAGGTTTCTTAATTGCGTTGGACGATTTTGGTACTGGTTATTCTTCGCTAAAGTATTTAAAAGATTTTCCAATCGATATTTTAAAAATAGACAAGTCGTTTGTTGATGATATTGACTCAGATCGTAGTACTCAATCTATAGTGAGCTCTACACTTCAAATGAGCAGAGCAATGGATATTCAAACCATAGCCGAAGGAGTAGAAACCCAAGAGCAACTGGCATATTTTGCTCGTTCTGGCTGTGGCTTTTTACAAGGTTTCATTTTTTCAAAAGCGGTGGATGCTGCTGAGGCTAAATTATTAATTAATAAACAATGGTTTGACGTGCAAGAATCAAACGTACATAGGCTAGAATTATAGGCTTACTGGTAACAAGTATGACCAGTATTTATTTTGGTTATTGTTCTCTATACAAAATTCTGAGAGTCTCCTAAGCAAAAAGCGGTTGTGTTATTCAATCGATCCTGCGACATTATGCGTATGTAACTAATATGTAAATAAAATAATTGATTCAGGTTGCTTATGTCGTCAGAAAGTACTCATCAGTTGGATAATCAGACAATCCATTCACCCTTATCCATGTTATATCGTTGGGAGCAAGAAAAGCCGGACCAACACTATATGACTCAACCTGTAGATGGCAAATCACAAACCTATACATGGGCTGAAACTGCTACCGCTGTGCGTAAATTAGCTGCCCGGTTAAAAACCTATGAATATCATCCCGGAACGCGTATCGCGGTGTTGGCTAAAAATACTGCCGAATGGGTGATCACTGACCTTGCTATTATGATGGCAGGTCACATTTCAGTACCTATTTTTGCAACCGCCGGTAAAGATACGATTGAATACGTATTAGAGCACGCTGAATGCCCTTTATTATTTGTAGGAAAGTTAGACAATTACGATTCCATCAATCAATGTGAATTAGAAAAAGTCACTACTGTAGGTTTTCCATACGAAGGCTACAGTGCCGATCACAAGTGGCATGACTTTATTGACGTTGCACCTTTAGAAGAAAACCCTGTGCCTGATATGAACGCGATTATGACGATCATTTATACGTCAGGCAGTACAGGCCAGCCTAAAGGCGTCGTGCACACATATGCAACTATTTGCTGGGCGGCGCAAAACTCATTGAACACATTGACTATATCTGATGCAGATAGGGCCATGAGTTATCTACCTTTAGCGCATATTACTGAACGCGTATTGGTAGAATTAGCCAGTTTCTATTCCAGTATGACACTGCATTTTGTTGAATCATTAGAAACTTTTGCCAGAGATGTCAAACATTGCCGTCCCACCTTATTTATTTCCGTACCAAGGTTATGGACCAAATTTCAAATGGGAGTTTTGGTAAAAGTTTCCCAGAAAAAGCTAAATGTTTTATTAAAAATACCCTTTGTGGGTAAGAAGGTAGCTGCAAAAATTCGTGAAGAATTGGGCCTTAATGATGCTCGGCTCTGGGCTTCTGGTTCAGCGCCTTTAGCGCCTGCTATTATCAAATGGTTTAGTAAAATTGGAATCAATATATCTGAAGGTTGGGGCATGACCGAAAACTCAGCGTACGGTACTTCTAGTGTTCCTTTCAGATTGGATAAAATTGGTTGCATAGGCAAAGCCTACGAGGGTGTCGACATTCGAATAGCCGAAGATGGAGAAATTCAGGTTAAATCTCCATGTAATATGATTGGCTATTACAAGGACCAAGAAAAAACCAGCGGCGTTTTCACAAATGATGGCTACTTAAGAACCGGCGATAAAGGTGAAATAGATAGCGACGGTTATGTACGAATTACTGGTCGTTTAAAAGACATCTTTAAAACAGAGAAAGGTAAGTACGTAACGCCTGCGCCAATTGAAGCCAAAATTATGGAAAACTCAGTGGTAGAACAAGTCTGTGTGACTGGGACTAACTTACCACAACCTATTGCGCTATTAGTGCTATCAGCCGAGGCGCAAACCAAATCTAAGGAAGAAATTTCACAACTGTTGCAAGCGACATTAGAACAAGTGAATGCTGGTTTAGAAAGCCATCAAAGACTCGACCGAATTATTGTATTCTTGCAAGAATGGTCAATTGAAAACGACCTGTTAACACCAACACTTAAAGTAAAACGTCATGTGATCGAAGAAAGATTTAGTGACGTTATTCACAGCAAATTTAAAGATAAAATTGTTTGGCAATAGAAGTTAAGCAAATCTCAAGTAAGAACAAAAAAACTGCTTCGAATGTCCGAGCAGTTTTTTTTTTGTAACTCGATCCATAAACTATCCTTATCACTTTTAATAAAATAGCCAAAAGTATAACAAAAATTAAAGGTTAGACCTGTTAGGTCGATATCAAGACTGAACGGACGCCTTTATTCACAGCGTTTTCCATTTGCTCAATTTTCAATTAATAAGGTACAACTCATGTATAAACAGTTGCTAGGTGCAACGCTGTGCTTGCTGTGCTTATTGCTCAGCGGGAGCGCATTTGCAAAGCTTACTGTTATCGTTAATCCAGCAAATTCTGACCCTTTAGATGAAAAAACGGTTCAACGTATTTTTTTAGGGAAAGAAAAAAAGTTTGCTAGCGGTACAGAGTCTATTCCAGTAAATCAATCACCTGATAATGCGTTGAGGCATGAATTTGATGAAACTATTTTAGGTAGGAACACCAGTCAGGTATCTGCTTACTGGTCAAAGTTGGTATTTACTGGGAAAGGAATTCCACCTAAAGAAGTTATGAACGATGCTGAAGTAATAGAGTTGGTATCTAAAAATCCAAGTGTTATCGGTTATGTGGATTCTTCTTCACTTACTGATGCAGTAAAAGCAATAGACTTATAGAGGTGGTCATGATGAAAAATAAATTACTATTTCCATTATCACTTATTGCGCTGAGCCTTTCCCCAGTGGCAGAAGCAAATTCAGTTAGAATAAACGGTTTTGCAAACTTTACTGCTGGCATTTCAAGTGAAGAATCAGAGGCATTGGGATATTCAGATAAAGCAGATTTTAGTGAGCAAAGCCTGTTTGCAGTGCAATTGTCTGGTCAAATAAATGATAAAATGTCGGCAACAGCACAAATCGTTTCAAAAGGTAATAATGGCTACAGCGCAGATTTTGAATGGGCCTATATCAAATATGATATAGATTCTGAACAAAGCATTTTAGCTGGCCGTTTTAGATTACCTATTTTCCGCTATTCTTCTTCTTTAGATGTAGGTTATAGCTATCATTGGATTTCAGCGCCTAGTACAGTATATGACGTACCCTTTAATAACTTAGATGGTGTTCGTTACGACTATTCTAGTTTTGTCGGTGATTGGGAACTGATGTTTCAGGCAAGTTTAGGCAACTTCAAAGAAGAAGTTAGTGGTGGAAGCAGTGACGGTAGCAACGTTATTACAGCCAGCTTTGAAGCTACTTATGAAAGTTTCAAAATGCGTTTTGTTTATGGACAAGGTGACAATAACTTCCATTTACCACAACTTGATGCTTCTCTTGATCAGTTTGCAGCACTTTCGCCGGAACTGGCTGAAGAACTTCGCATGAATGACGATAGAGGCGTGTTTTTAGGCGCTGGATTTGAATATGACAATTTTGATTGGTTTGTTTCAGGTGAAATTACATCAATTGATATTGAAGATTCTTTTTCACCAGAAGACAAAGCCTGGTATATCACCGCGGGTATTCGTTCAGGTAAATGGACACCTCATTTTACCTATGAAACTCGTGACGGTAATGCTGATATCAAATTTCTAGAAAGTGTGGCTGCATTCCCTGCAGAATATCAGCCAGTAGTTGCGGGCACCCTTACCGCTATTCAAATGCCCTTTATGGAAGAATACTCGGTCACTACGGTAGGCGCGAGGTACGACTTTGATTCGAATATCGCGATAAAGGCCGAAATCAGTCGATATGATAACGAGTTAGATGCTGGCGTTGGTATCAGAGGCGCTTCAGAAGATAGCACTATTGTTAGAGCTAGTGTGAACTACGTGTTCTAACACTTGCTTTATAGTTAAAAAACCGTACCGGTCAATTGCCTGTGCGGTTTTTTATGTTTTTATTGGTGCAACCCGAGCAATAACAGTGCAAATTAAATCAAAATATTAACTAAATAATCATTAATTATTACTTAAATATATGAATAATATAGAATAATTAAAGTTGGCAATCAATTTGCAGTACAAAAGTAAGCTAACTCCAGTTAGTTGAATCTTTTGATTCTTTTATACCGATGTTGTGTGTGCTTTGGTGATCGCGGATATGGATTTCTGCTAGCTAAAGTTTCCTGCACGGGTTGATGTGTCCTCAATCCGTGCAGTTTTTCTTTATCATTGGCATACCGCCAAATTAATCAAATTTTAGTTCAAATAAATGTTTACTTTTGGACATATCAGCGTCAATTGACAAAATTATCGCAGGGCGAGCGAGTTTAATTGTGTTTTCTTCGATAATGAAATAATCGCTAGGATCAACATAATGATTGTCAATTGTGACACAAGCAAATTTGTTAATACCGATATAATTTACCCAACCAATAATAGTGCCTGATGATAGCAACCTATTTTTATTTTCAAGAAGCTTTTGATCAATGGTTACACTAATCCCAAAAATAGGTTTATCCCCAATGGTGACATCGGTTTCATTGTCAACCAATAGAGATAATAAAGTGTTTTGTTTCATTGGATACGAAATCACATTATCATCTGACACTTTGACTGTAGCCACGTTTAATCCCGAAAAATTAGATGTACATAAGCGAGATTAATCTTAAGATATTATTAAAAAACTGTACTGATACAGATCAAGTAAACGCGAGAAGGAGATGACTTTTGGTTTTTAACAAACACTTGTTGGTAATACTCAGTATATTCATAGTGTTATTCACTAGCCCTAAATCTATAGCTGAATTGCAGAAAGGGTTTATCGATTTTCGATATGAAAAGCAAAGCGATAAGATTTTTATCCAACTAAAAGAATCTATGTTGGACCAGCCTTTTATTTTTCAAAGCAGTTTACCTCGTGGTGTAGGCTCTAACGATATTGGTTTAGACCGAGGACAATTGGGTGACACTAGATTGGCGGTATTTGAGCGCTACGGCAACAAAATCATGCTCAAACAATTAAATACCCAATATCAATCATCTTCAAATAATCAGGCTGAAATTCAAAGTATTGATGAGGCATTTGCGGATTCTATTATTGCTGGGTTTGTAATTGAATCAGAAGCCGACGGCTACATCATTTTTGATTATACTGCTTTTTTGTTTAGTGATATTCATGGTGTTCAGCAACGTTTAAAAGCGACGGGGCAGGGAAACTTCAGTGTAGATACAGCTCGCAGTGCAGTGTATTTACCTAAATCAAAAGCCTTCCCGCTGAACACTGAACTAGAAGCTGTGGTGACATTCAGAGGTCAGCCAGAAGGTGAATACATCAGACAAGTGACGCCGGATGCACAAAGCGTTACCGTTCACAAACATCATTCATTTATTCAGCTTCCGGATGATAACTACAAGCCGCGAGAATTTCATCCCTACTCAGGTTACTTCAAACATAGCTTTTTTGACTACTCGGTTGCCATAGATGAAGAACTTGAGCAAAAGATGATTCGTCGTCATCGATTAGAAAAAAAATATCCAGATCAAGCATTAAGCGAGGCCAAAGAGCCGATAGTGTACTACTTAGATCCTGGTATCCCAGAACCTGTTTATTCAGCGCTTGAAGAGGGTGCATCTTGGTGGAATCAAGCATTTGAAGCGGCCGGATTTAAAAATGCGTTTCAAGTTAAAAAATTACCAGAAGGTGCTGATCCCATGGATGTTAGATATAACATCATACAATGGGTACACAGAGCCACCCGAGGATGGTCATATGGTTATTCTGTGTTTGATCCAAGAACCGGTGAAATTTTAAAAGGTCATGTAACACTTGGTTCTTTGAGAGTTCGACAAGATTTATTAATCGCCTTGGGATTAACTAGTCCATTTAAAGATGGTAAGACACAGATTACGCCACAAATGCAATTAGCCCTTAACCGTATAAAACAGCTATCAGCACATGAAGTAGGGCACACATTGGGCTTGGCGCATAACTTTGCCGCTAGCGAAAACAATAGGGCATCAGTAATGGATTATCCGCATCCAATGATTACCTTGGAAAACGGAGAAATTGTACTGGCAAATGCCTATGACGATGGCATTGGAGAATGGGATAAATATACCATTGCTTATGGCTATCAAGACTTTGCGGAGCAAAATGAGCACCAGATGTTAACGGATATGGTAGCGGATGCACAAAAGACTTATAGGTACAAATCAGATCCAGATGCCAGAATGGCGCACCGTCCTTCAGCGCAAGGGCATTTATGGGATAATGGAAAAGATCCTATAATTGAGTTTGAAAGAATGCTTGAAGTTCGAGCCTTTGCTTTGGATAAATTTGGGATCGATAGTCTTCCCATGGATGCCCCATGGTCAGATTTACAGGAAAGGTTAGTGCCTTTGTATTATTCTCATCGATATCAACTAGATGCTGTGGTAAAACAAATTGGTGGCTTAGACTATGAGTACTCTGTAAAAACGGCTACACCTGAACTGCCTGTTGTGAGCTTTGTGGCCCCCAATGTTCAAAAACAAGCTATTACACAAATGTTAAGGTCAGCAAGTGCAGAGTTTCTTGAGTTACCCGAGCAAATTGCAGCATTAATTCCACCAAAAGCCTATGGAAGTGATAGAACCAGAGAAAGTGCGGCTACTCGCATGGGGATAGCATTTGATCCATATGCATTAGCGGAATCAGCCAGTGCGTATAGCTTAAAGAATTTGCTTACTGCGGAGCGATTGAACAGACTGTCTTATCAACATCAAGTAAACAAAAAAATACCCGCAGTGGCTGACTTATTGGAACAATTGTTTGACGACTTGATTTCTGATGCAACTGAAGATGGTCTAGCTGGACGCGTAGGTTTGATTGCATTACAGCAAGTTTTCACAACGCTTAAAGATGACACCCTAGCTCCAGAAGTTAAATTAGATATTGAAGCTGCTTTGATGGAATACGCGCAAAAACTGGATAAAGATAGTCGAAATAAGAAGGCAAAGGTGCTTAACTTTCACATCAATAATTACTGGCGGACAGGTGAAATTCCTAAGCTTGTAACACCTAAAACAATGCCACCAGGCTCGCCTATTTAGATAAGAAACTTATAAAGCGAACAATTCAATTGTTCGCTTTTTTATATCACCCTGCTATAGCGCATTTGATGCATAGGCTGGGACAAATACTGGTCGAAACTCATACAAATGTTCCTCACAATCAATCGTCCGCGTTGATGAATTAGAATTTTATCTTGATTAAGACTGATAAGGCCATCGTCAATAAAGGTATCTAATGACGCTAGGCTTTGCTCAAAATATTCAGTGAAATTTATTTGGTGTTTTAATTCAAAGTGTCTAATGTCTAATTCAAAATTACACATTAATTGGTGTATTAAATCTCGTCGAATTTCATCATCTCGTGAAAGTTGAATGCCTTTAACTAAAGGACGTTTTCCTTGATCTAACAGCTGATAATAGTCTTTTAAATCTTTTGCATTTTGCAGATAGATATTTTCAATACTGCTAATTGAAGACGCGCCTAAACCGATGCAACTATTTGCAACACCTGTTGTATATCCTTGGAAGTTTCGATACAAGGATTTTTCACGTTGAGCGATACTTAGCTTATCTTCAGGGCGAGCGAAATGATCCATTCCAACAAAGTCATAACCAATATTGGTCATAAATTGAATTGCCTGACGAAACAGCGAAAATTTTGCGTCGGCATTTGGTAACCAGTCATCTTTTATTTTGCGCTGAGCAGCAAACATCTTGGGTAGATGAGCGTAGGAAAATAACGAAACCCTATCAGGATTCATTTTCTCTACTTCGGCTAAAGTTTTAGCAAAGGTCGTTTGAGTTTGATGGGGTAAACCGTAGATTAAGTCAAGGTTAATTGATTGGTAACCCAAGTGCCTTGCTGACTTAATTAATGAAGCTATGTGTTGTGTACTTTGCACGCGATTAATCGCTTTTTGCACTTCAACGTCAGTGTCTTGAACGCCGATACTTAAGCGACGAAATCCTAGCTTATAAGCTGAAGTAAGATATTCTTCATCGACCGTGCGAGGGTCAATTTCAATGCTTAATTGAGCGTCAGTGTCAAAGTGAAACTTAGTTTTTAGCATGTCAATTAGACGCGCTAATTGCGTTTGGGTGAGGAAATTTGGCGTTCCTCCTCCTAAATGTAATTCTGTTACTATCCCAGCACTGTATAGTGGTGCAACCAAATCAACTTCTTTTTCAAGATAAGTTAAGTATTTGTCAGCTTTATCTTGATGACGAGTGACTATTTTATTACACCCGCAGTAATAACAAAGCTGATGGCAAAAAGGAATATGTACATACAACGACATATTTTGATGATTTTTGCTGTCAATCAAACGTTTATTTGCAGTTTTTATTTGCTCATCCTTGATATCTTCATGAAAAGCAATTGCCGTTGGATAAGAGGTGTATCTAGGTCCGGCAGTATTGTATTTGGTCAACACTTTTCGGTCGAAAAACTCATCTAATGCTAGGGTGTTTGTATATTGCATAGTAAGTGGAAACTCTAGTAACTCGCAAAAATTCTGAGGCTATTATGCAAACAATTTAGAGGGGAAATATTGATCTCGGTTAACTGATTGGCATTTTGTAGATTAATGAAAGTTCATCACCACAATAAATTACTAAAATACTTCATTTGCTCATAACATCTTATTAACAATATAAAGATGAAAAGAGATAGATGGCAGAATTATTTTTAGTCAGACATGCGCAAGCCTCATACGGGTCTGGAAATTATGATCAACTGAGTCCTTTAGGTCACGAGCAGTCACAACTATTGGGTCAATATTTTAAAGAGCGTGAAATCACCTTTGATAAATTGATTTGCGGCGATATGCAACGCCACAAGGAAACGTTAACAGGCATCACAGGGGCATTTAAAAATGTTGAAATTAATCACCAATGGAACGAATTTGCTTTCGAAGACGTGATAAATGCTTTTTTAAAGCAGCATCCTGAACTAACCCCAGCAAAAGATTCTAGCCGTAAACAATGGTACCGAGTGCTCAAAGCAGCAATGGTAGCTTGGTCGGAAAACCGTATAAACGAAAACTTGCCCGAAACATGGGAAGATTTTCAAAGCAGAGTTAAACAAGCGAGTAAAAAAATAGCTGTTGGGACGGAGAAAAAAGTGTTGGTTGTGAGCTCAGGGGGCGCAATCGCGGTGTTTCTCCAACAACTTTTCGATTTAACGCCGTCACAAGCGGTGAATTTTAATTTGCAGATCAAAAATAGCAGCTTACATCATTTTTATTTCAATAAAGAAGGATTTCAAATGAGCAGTTTTAATAGTATCCCTCATTTAGAACCCTTGTCTCTAATGGAAAAAATAACTTATAGCTAAGTCAGAACCGGAGTCTTTCTATGGATTTTAATCATAGCCAACGAACCTTAGATATGTTGGATAAATTACAGAGTTTTATGCAGCAATATATATATCCAAATGAGGATAAATATCACAAGCTTCTTAAATCGTCAGACAATATGTGGCAAACCCCAGAGTTGATGCATCAACTTAAACAAAAAGCGCAAGAGCAGGGCTTATGGAACCTGTTTTTACCTGAAGAATATGGACCTTATGGCGCTGGATTAACTAATTTAGAATATGCCAGTTTGTGTGAACAAATGGGACGGGTATTGTGGTCTGCGGAAGTGTTTAATTGTAGCGCTCCTGATACTGGAAATATGGAAGTGTTGGCAAAATATGGCAGTGATGATCAAAAGAAACAGTGGTTAGAGCCTCTATTAGCTGGGAAAATTCGTTCTGCCTTTGCCATGACCGAACCAGAAGTCGCATCCTCTGATGCTACCAATATTGAAACCTCAATTACACGAGACGGCGACCACTATATAATTAATGGGCGAAAATGGTATACCAGTGGCGCCATGAACGAAAATTGTAAAATCCTTATCGTAATGGGAAAAACAGATGTTGCCGCGCCAAGACATCAACAACAGTCTCAGATACTTGTTCCCATTGACACAGACGGAGTAACTGTAGTTCGGCCAATGGGGGCAATGGGATATTTAGACGAACCAATTGGACATGCTGAAGTACTGTTTGAAAATGTGCGTGTCCCAGCTGAAAATCTTATACTTGGGGAAGGTAAAGGATTCGAAATTGCGCAAGGTCGATTAGGTCCGGGTAGAATTCATCATTGTATGCGATTGATTGGATGTGCCCAAAGAGCGCTAGACATGGCTTGTGAACGAGTAGAAAGCAGAATTGCCTTTGGTCAACCTCTTGCCAAACAGCAGTCTGTTAGAGAGAGTATTGCTACTATGTATTGTCGTATAGAACAGGCGCGTTTGTTAACATTGAAAGCGGCAGACCAAATGGATAAATATGGCAATAAAATTGCGAAAAACTTAATAGCAGCAATTAAAATAGTAGCGCCAAGAATGGCATGTGAAGTTATTGATGAGTCTATTCAAATGCACGGTGCATTAGGCACATCGCAAGATACAGAGCTTTCCGCGATGTATGCATATGCAAGAACTATCAGACTTGCAGATGGACCAGATCAAGTGCACATGATGCAATTGGGGCGTACTTTAATCCAAGAAGCAAGCGTAAAAAATAAAGGTGAATAAATGAAAGCGATTGTATGTCATGAATTTTCTGCGATAGAAAATTTAGCTTATGAAGATTTTCCTAATCCTGTAGCTAATGCAAATCAAGTAGTCGTAAAGGTTGCTTCCGCGGGTGTTAACTTTCCAGACGGACTACTTGTTCAAGGACTCTATCAAATAAAACCTGATTTTCCTTTTGTGCCGGGCAGTGAAATTGCCGGTGAAGTTTTATCTGTTGGCGAAAACGTTAAACATGTAAAAGTCGGTCAAAAAGTTATTGGGATTTGTCGTCTTGGCGGTTATGCGGAAGAAGTCGTCATTCCAGCTAATCAAGTGATGCCTTTGCCAGAAGGCATTCCCCTAGAGGAAGCTTCAGCGTTAGCCACTGCCCATGCCACAGCTCATCATGCGCTTAAACAAAGAGCTCAGATTAAGCCAGGGGAAACCCTTTTAGTGACTGGCGCAGCGGGCGGTACTGGCTTAGCAGCTATTCAAATTGGTAAAGCTATGGGGGCAAAAGTAATTGCGTGTTGTTCTACCGATGAAAAGTGTGAAGTTGCCCGTCAACAAGGTGCTGATGAGACAATAAATTACTCTGAATGTGATTTAAAAGACACCGTTAAAGCAATGACGAACGGTAAAGGTGTTGACGTCGTATATGAGTGTGTCGGAGGCGATACTTTCCATGCTTGTAGCAGAATTATGGCTTGGGCCGGTCGATTGCTCGTCATAGGCTTTGCAGGCGGCGAAATCCCTAAGTTCCCGGTTAATTTGGCGTTGGTAAAAGGCTATTCTGTGGTGGGCGTTTTTTGGGGCTCATTTGTTCAACATCAACCTCAAGATTTTGTTGAAAACATGCACGAACTGGTCAAATGGTACCTAGAAGGTAAAGTCAAGGTGCACATCGATAAGGCGTTTAAATTATCCGAAGCCGTAGATGCTCTGCAGTACGTGGCTGGACGGCAAGTGAAAGGAAAAGTCGTATTAATTCCATAAAAAAGTGACCCCGGGGAGGGGTCACCAAAATGGCAAAGTTGCCTCTGCCTACCATGTTGAATCGTTAATCAACAGGGTTGATAAATCATTATTAAAGGCGTTCTTGAAGTACCTTAACAAGAGGTGCATCTTGAAGGCCTTTTTCATTAATCCAAGCGGTTAATGCTGAACCGTCGTGTTCAGGTTCCGCCAAAAGCTTTTTTGGCATCTTTTTAACCAACAATGTGCCCGCTTCAACTGAATTATTTAAGATCGCCAGTTTGATAAGTGAATTTCCACTACAAGTGATTCCGCTGTAATAATCTTTTAAGCGAATATTGTAATTGGATTGGACGTTTTTCATTTTCTTACGTAGCTCACCTTTATCATCTGTAGCAACGATTTCACAGATATTTGCCAGTGCGTCTTCTAAGTTAGCATTTGCTGGCGCTGATGCGATGCACGCCGCTCCAAAGATTGATGTCGCAATTATTTTTTTCAACATGATAATTAGCCTCTCAGTTAGTAATATCGAGGCTCATGTTAGAGGTTAAAAAGATCTTGTGAAGATAGAATAACGATACTTAGGTATGTAGGTTAGTACCTTTTAATGTTAGCTCTGTTGTTCTAGCTGTAATGAGGCAAAAGCCCTAATGACGATAGCTATCAGCTTTTCAGGCGCATCTTCTTGGATGAAATGTCCAGTATTAAAAAAAGAATAGTGTTGTTGGTTTTTGCATCCAGGGATGTGTTCTTTAATATGATCATGAATGCCGATAGACATTAAGTCTTCATCGCTAAAAACCGTAATGAAGGGTTTATTAAAACTTTTTAGCACATTCCATGCATTGTTGTTAATAGTTAGTTCAATAGCATTATTACCATTAAAAAGCATATTTTTCATAGCTTTAGGACCAACCACAAAATCTTGATTGGGGAATGGGGCATCATAACCTTGTAAAATTTCATCTATGAGCAAGTTCTTGCAGCCTTGCTGAATTTGACTTGCGATATTAAATTTTTCTTCTTGTGATGATTCTGTTGTTGAATTGATGGGTAATTCAGCAATAGGCAGCATGGTATTAACCGCAATAACTGTATTAAAGTTATTGATATCATCAGCGACTAGCCGCATTCCCAAAAGTCCACCTGTGTCTTGGCAAAAAAGCATTATATTTTGTAAATTTAGACTTTTTAAAAGTGCTTTTAGCCAAATAAAATGACTATTCAAACTATAATCTTGCGGGTCTGTCAATTTATCAGATTTACCGAAACCAATTAAATCAGGCGCTATAACTCTCAATCCAATATCTGCAATTTGAGTAATTATATTCCTGAATGAATAGCTCCAGGTAGGTTCACCATGTATTAACAACACAACAGGAGCATTTGCGTCGCCAAAATCAACATAGTGCATATGCAAAGGGACATCATTTATGGTATCAACTTGGCAATAATGCGGTTGAAAACTGTAACCAGGTAACTGTTGAAATCGCTCTTCGGGAGTTTTAAGTATTGCCATGAAAACCAAAAAAGTAACAAATAATTTACATATTAAACATAATGTTTAAAAGAAAACAATATTATTTAGAGGATAAAATTTTTTTATTTCCAAGCTGGATAGCACAGGGCAAAACGTCTAGCACAAATATACATTTATTTTATTTTAAAATATCAAACCAATAAATTGGGATTATTCATTTGTGTTTATTAACATCTCATTATCAAAACAGATATGGGTAAAAATATGAGTGAAATAAATTCTGCCGTTTCAATAAAGGTCACTTCAAACACAGCTGTAATAACGATGCATAATGCACCTGTTAATGCACTATCAAAAAGTGTGAGAGTAGGGTTAATTGACGCAGTGGAACAAGCTGAAACAGATGATCAGGTAGACTCCATATTAATTACA
The DNA here is from genome assembly GCF_050306235.1 of Glaciecola sp. 1036. NCBI lineage: Bacteria > Pseudomonadati > Pseudomonadota > Gammaproteobacteria > Alteromonadales > Alteromonadaceae > Glaciecola > Glaciecola sp. 1036. The sequence goes on from NZ_JBLWFH010000006.1 coordinate 153,530, forward strand.
AGCCAATTTGCCTTGTTTAGTGCTGGTGCTGATATATCTGAATTTTCGGGTGGAGATCTATCTCCCATGTTGCCTGAAGTCTTGGATAAAATTGAAAATTGCAAAAAACCAGTGGTAGCCTTAGTTAATGGTGGCGCCTTTGGTGGCGGTTTAGAATTAGCATTAGCTTGTCATTACCGCGTTACGTTTAAAGGCAACAAAGTAGGTTTGCCTGAGGTACATTTAGGCATCTTGCCTGGTGCAGGGGGAACACAAAGATTACCAAGGCTAGTTTCAGCTAAATTAGCGTTAGATGTCATCGTGACAGGAAAGCCGACACCAGTTGAAGTCCTAGATGGTTTGTTCGATTTAATTATAGAGCATAGTGACGATGCTATGACAGAGGTGACTGCTTTTATTCAGTCAATTAAAGATCAACCTACCAAGAAGGTTTGTGATGTTGATTTACAAATGGATGCTGACACAGAATCTTTATTTGCACAATATTCACAACAGGTAGCAAAAAGCACAAGAGGCTTCTTTGCACCAGTAAAATGTGTAGAAGCGGTTAAAGCAGCATTCACTTTGCCGTTTGAAAAAGGCTTGGAACAAGAAGCTAAGTTATTCATGAGTTGTATGCAAACTCCCCAAGCCAGAGCACAACAACACTTCTTTTTCGCAGAAAGAAAAGCTTCACATATAGCGGGTATAGATAAATCCGTTGCTTCTAGAAAAATTGCTAAAGTCGGGATTATTGGGGCAGGTACCATGGGCGGAGGTATCGCCATGAACTTCGCAAACGCTGGCATTCCGGTCACCATGTTAGAATTGAAACAAGAAGCCTTGGATAAAGGGTTGTCGGTTATTCATAAAAATTATCAAAATTCGGCACGTAAAGGTAAATTGAGTGAACAAGATGTGGAAACTCGTATGAATTTACTTTCGGGTACAACATCTTATGAAGATTTAGCTGATGTTGATCTGGTTATCGAAGCTGTTTTTGAAAAAATGGAAGTGAAAAAACAAGTTTTCAGTCAGTTAGACAAGGTGTGTAAACCTGGCGCTATATTAGCTTCAAATACTTCTACGTTAGATGTAAATGAAATAGCTGAATCCACAAGTAGGCCGGAAGATGTGATTGGATTGCACTTTTTCTCACCCGCAAATGTGATGAAATTGCTTGAAATTGTGCGTGCAGATAAAACTGCTGACGACGTAATAGTAACCTCCATGCAACTTGCTAAAAAGATTAAAAAAGTTGGTGTACTTGTGGGGGTTTGCTTTGGTTTTGTCGGCAACCGAATGATTGAAGTATACGCGCGTGAAGCAAATCGATTATTACTAGAAGGTGCAACACCTGAGCAAATTGATAAAGTCATTTATGATTTTGGTATGCCCATGGGACCTTTCACTATGGGGGATATGGCAGGATTAGACATAGGTTATTTTGTGCGTCAATCTAGACAAGCTTTTATTCAACACGATCCAAGCTACTGTATTGTTGCAGATGCCCTTGTCGAGCAAGGTAGAGTTGGTTTGAAGGTAGGAAAAGGTGTTTATCTATATGAAGCAAATAGTCGAGTTCCTGTGCCAGACCCAGAAGTCATCGAAATTGCAAAAGAAAAAGCGAAAGCGCTTGGTATTCAACAACGTCAAATAAGCGACCAAGAAATTCTAGAAAGATGTATTTATCCGCTTATTAATGAAGGCGCTGAAATATTGGACGAAGGCATAGCCAGCAAATCTAGCGACATTGATGTGATTTATGTATATGGCTATGGATTCCCCGTATATCGTGGCGGTCCAATGCAATACGCAGACGAAATAGGTTTAGCAACTATTGTAGAACGATTAAAGCACTATAAAGATACCCTAGGTGACTATGGTGAACATTGGTTTACACCTAGTGCGTTACTTGAAAGATTGGCAACTGAAGGCTCGTCTTTCAGTGGTTATAACGGTCAACTAAAATAAGAGGTTTTCATGCAAAATTATAAAGCACCGCAAAGAGATACTTTGTTTGTTACCCAAGAACTACTTGGATTTGAAGAACATTATCAAGCGCTAGGCTTCGAAGACGCCAGTGATGATCTAGTTAGAGCGATTTATAGTGAAGCCGCTAAATTTGCTGAAAACGTATTAGCGCCAATTAATCAAACAGGTGACGATGAGGGTTGTACTTACAATGATGGTGAAGTAACAACTCCAACAGGATTTAAAGAAGCTTATCACCAATATGTTGAGAACGGTTGGCCATCTATGGCTCATCCGGTTGAATTTGGTGGGCAAGGCTTACCTTATTCATTGGCGACCACCATGGCAGAATATTTTGCTGGCGCAAACCATAGTTGGGCAATGTACCCAGGTTTAAGCCAAGGGTGTATGGAAACATTGAAAGCGCATGGTACACCTGAGCAGCAATCTTTATTTTTAGATAAGTTAGTAGAAGGTTCATGGACAGGCACTATGTGCTTAACTGAACCGCACTGTGGTTCTGATCTTGGCATGCTTAAATGTAAAGCTGAACCTGCAGAAGATGGCACCTACAAATTGACAGGCACAAAGATCTTTATCAGTGCTGGTGAACATGATATGTCAGACAATATTATTCATATTGTACTGGCAAGATTACCTGATGCGCCCAAGGGGACTAAGGGTATTTCATTGTTTATTGTGCCTAAATTTAACGTTGATGCATCGGGTAATATCACCGACAGAAACTTAGTTAAGTGTGGCTCTATTGAACACAAAATGGGAATTAAAGGTAGCGCAACCTGTGTTATGAATTTTGATGGCGCTACGGGTTACCTAATTGGCCAACCTAATCGTGGATTAAACTGCATGTTTACCTTCATGAATATGGCGAGAATTGGTACTGGTATGGAAGGTTTATCAGCCACTGAAGCTGCTTTTCAAGGGGCGTTAGCTTATGCCAAAGACAGAGTACAGTTTCGTTCGGTAAGCGGAATTAAAAACCCTGATGGTCCAGCTGATCCAATCATTGTGCATCCAGATGTACGCCGTATGCTATTAACGCAAAAATCCTTGGCAGAAGGTAATCGTGCAATGAGTACCTACTGTATGAAGTTAGTAGATCTAACCCTTTATGCACAAGACGAAAATGTTAAAAAAGAGGCCGAAGCTAAGTTAGCCTTGTTGACGCCTATAGTGAAAGCGTTTCTAACAGAGTCAGCACAAGAGGCTACCAGTTACGGCATGCAAGTATATGGTGGCCATGGTTACATAAAAGAGTGGGGCATGGAGCAACTTGCCAGAGATACCCGAATTTGTACCATGTATGAAGGTACAACCGGTATTCAGGCGATAGATTTGTTAGGCCGTAAAGTTATTGGCTCAAATGGTGAGTTACTCAAAGTGTTTGCCACTGAGATTAAGACTTACTGTAAATCTATTCGCAACCTCAGCCAATTCAGTGCATGGACTAATGCCATTGATTCTCATGTGGATGAGTGGGTACAAATGAGTCGTGATATTGCTGAAATTGCGAAAAACAAGCCCGAAGAATTAGGCGCTGCATCGGTTGATTATCTAATGTACGCAGGTTACGTTGTGGTTGGGTATTTCTGGTTACAAACCGCAGTAACTGCACAGCAAAAACTGGATGCTGGCACTAGTGAAACTGAGTTTTATCAAGCGAAACTACATACAGCCAAATTCTATTTCGACCGCATGTTAACTAGAACCCGTTCTTTGGTTTCTGCAATCGCTACTGGCTCTGAAAATCTAATGGGCATGGATGAAAGCCTATTTGGTTTATCTTACTAACCAAGAGTGAAGGGGCAACTTGTTAAGTTGTCCCTTTTTTGGATGATTTCCCTTGATTCAGTCAAAGAGCGCTACGCTTTCCTCAACCACAATTAACTATTTATCTGTAGAATCTAAGCACAAAGATAGGTCTCTGTTATTTTTACATGGCTTTCCTGAAACCAGTTGGAGTTGGGAATTTTATCTAAATTATTTTGCCGATAAATATAATCTGTATGCACCAGATTTACCTGGTTACAACTTTTCTCCTGGTTTAGGAGAAGCAAAAAACTATACGATTGAAAATTTAGTTAATGTATTGAATGAGTTTATAGAGACTTGTTGTGCGCAGAAGCCAATACATGTTATTGCTCATGATTGGGGAGGTGTTTTAGCATGGCCTTTAGCAGCTTTTTATGCAACAAATATTGCCAGCCTGACGATATTAAACGCAGCTCATCCAAGTTGTTTTACCAGAGAAATGCTTTCCAACGAAAGGCAACAACAGGCGAGTTCATATATTTCAACGTTAGTGTCTGATAATGGATTTGATGCAACAAGTAAAAACCAGCATCAGATGTTAAAAGGCTTTTACGGAAAATGTTTTAATCATTTATCCAAACAACAACAACAAAGTTTTGTTAAACAATGGCAGCATAAAAAAAGTATGGAAAACGCATTTTCGTATTACAAAAATATGCCGAGCCAGTCTCAATCCAATGTTGAAAGAGCGATTAAGATTCCACGAGTCTATATTAAAGTGCCGACCATGGTGTTGTGGGGAATGAAAGATACTGCCTTTGTTCATGAAGTGTTAAATGGCATGGAACAGTGGATCGATAATCTGCAAATTGAGATATTCGACGACGATGACCATTGGTTACATCATCGCCGTTTAAATGAGGTTGCTAGTAAAATAGATAGCTTTGTTAGCGTAACAGGCTAGGGCGTTTAGTTTGTTTTATAGTTGTGAGCTACTTCCATAATTTGGTCATGCATCCACTTATGGGCACTATCGAGGTCTGCACTTATATGCCAGTACAAATAGTACTCTATGGGCGGAATATCAAACGGAAGTTCGTACATTGCTAAATCATAGTGTTTTGCTAAATGATAGGGGATACAAGCGATAAGGTCGGTTTTAACTAGGGTGCTCGGAACCGTAAGAAAATGTTGTCCACGCATAGCGATTTTACGTTTCTTGTTGATTTTATCTAAAGCGATATCAATGGGACCTAGGCCCGATTGACGGTGAGAAACGTTGATGTGGCCAACTTTTAAGAAGGTATCAAGACTTAAACCATTTTGCAGAAGCGGGTGGTTTTTGCGAGCTAGAGCAACAAAGCGGTCAGTCGCGAGCCTATGTTTTTTTAAGTGAGGGTCGGTAAAGGTACTTGCATCGGCGAAAAAGTCCAGATTACCGCTTGCCATAGCAGATACAACTTGAGTTCTGCTAATTTCATAATTGGTCAGGGTAACATTGGGTGCACGATTCTGCACACTGGACATTAATCGAGGCATTATTATGACCTCAAGCAAATCTCGGCTAGCAAAATTAAAACATTTTGCAGAGGTAGCAGGGTCAAACACATGGCTTTCTTGCACACTTTTGCGCAGCAGGCCTAATGCCTCCCTTGCTGGACCAATTATATTTTGAGCAACAGGAGTGGGTGTCATTGAGTGGCCCGTTCGGACAAAAAGAGGATCGTTTAACATGTCACGTAGTCTGGCTAACGAGTTACTTACGGCTGGTTGTGTAATGCAAAGGACATCAGCTGCTTTGGTTAAACTTCCTGCGGTATATATCGCATCAAATACAGCAAATAGGTTTAAATCGATACGGTGCAGATTCATTAAATCTCCCTATTTATTTATTCAGAATATCTATATTCGTCTATTATAACGAATAAAGTTAATAAACATAATTAATAGTATAAAGTATATACTATACACAATACTAATAAAGGTAGGATTAATATGAACATTACGCAAGTGAATATCGGCGATAGTTTTACGTCACAAGATTGGATTGTAATCGCACAAGCACAAATAAATGCTTTCGCCGAGGCAACAGGCGATTATCAATGGATTCATTTAGATAAAGCTAGATGCGAAAAAGAGAGCCCGTTTAAAACTACAATTGCCCACGGATTTTTAACCGTGTCCTTACTACCACAACATTTTGCCCAGTTGGTACAAGTGGATGAAACCACTCAAACAGTGATTAATTACGGGGTAAACAACCTGAGATTTCTAGAACCTGTTAGAGAGGGGAAAGGCATTAAATATCATTTTAGTTTAAAAGAAAAGCAACAGAAGTCTTCAGGAATCTTGTATTGCTTTGACACACAAGTCGAAGTCCAATGTTCTGAGACACCAGCCATGATAGGTGAGTTTTTAATGTTATTAGTGCAGTAATGCTGTCATAAAAATGTTGACTGGTCGGACCAAAAGGTAAACTAATCATTACATATAAATAACAATATATTTACATATGAGGTCTATTTACCTAATATCATAAACGCATTTGTAAAAAATAATGACATGCTACCTATTAGGGGATCCTCAATGAAGTTTACTGCAAAAAAGACCGCTCTCGCGGCGTTCATTGCAACGCAATTTATGAGTTTGTCTTCTACTGTATATGCTCAAGAAGAAGAGAGCAAGGCAGAAGATGTTGAATTAATTTTAGTCACGGGAAGTTACGTTAGACGTAGTGAAAACTACGAGTCGCCGTCTCCCTTGGCAGTGGTAGATAGTATTGCAATCAATGCCATTGGTGCGAAGAATATTGCAGATATTACTCAAACACTGACAATTAACACCGGTGCAGAGAATACACCAGATGCATTTACCCAAAATGCGACGGCAGGGACATCTAACATCAACTTACGTGGTTTGGGCGTTTCATCTACCTTGATACTGTTAAACAATCGTCGTCAAGTGGTAAATGCTCAACAAAACAATGCTGGTTTAAACTTTGTTGATACCAGCTCCTTAGTGCCTATGATTGCCATTGACCGCATGGAAATCATCAAAGATGGTGCATCCGCGCTCTACGGTTCGGATGCCGTGGCGGGTGTAGTGAACTTTATTACCAAAAGAAACTACGAAGGTGTAAAGATTTCTGCTGATTATCAAGATGGCGCACATGGGGATAACAAAGAATATATCCTTCAAGGTCTTTGGGGGGCTAACTTCGATAAGGGCAATATTATGGGGGCGGTAAGCTATACCAATCGTTCGCCATTATTTATTCGTGATCGTAGATTAAGCCGTCCCATTGATGATTCATCAGCTCTAGGTAACCCAGGTTCGTTTTTTGGTGTGCCAGGCTTACCTGCATCAGCTCCAGTCATTGATCCCACAGGTTGTGAACAGTTTGGTGGTATTCGAGATGTTATAATGCCGCTTGGAGCAATTGACATTGGTTTGTGTCGTTACGATTTTGGACCTGGTTATTCTTATGTGCCAGAAGAAACCAGAGTTAGTGCTTATTTCAAATCTGTTTATGAATTATCAGATGATTTAACTTGGACATCTGAATTCAGCTTTGCGCGCAATAGAGCGGAGCGTGGTGGTGCACCCAGTTTCCCAATTTTGACTGGTCCAGTGGTTCCAGCGTCTCACCCTAACAATCCATTTGGCGCCCCAGTGACTTTCTTCGGACGTGCTGAAGGTAATGGTTATGAGCCTGATCCGGCAAACACCGAATCTGATACTTTTAGATTCAATACTGCTTTACAGGGTGAAATGGATAATGGTTTCTGGGAAATCAGCTATACAACAGCGACCAATGACTTCTTGTTTAGTCTTGAAGATGTTATTGAATCTGAATTTATTCTTGCTCTTAATGGCTTAGGCGGACAAGGTTGTGATCCAATCAGTGGAACACCTGGTGAGGGAGCTTGTGAATACTTCAATCCATTTGCTACCAGTTTTACTACCGCACCTAATTCACAAAATGTGATTGATTCTTTCAATGGCCTACAGCGCATAGATTCCAATGCTGATTTGCAAGTATTTGAAGGCTTTGCTTCGTTTGACCTGTTTGATATGGAAGGTGGTACCTCTGCACTGGCTGTTGGTATGCAATACAGAGAAGAAAAGCTAGCCCAAGATTATGATGCATTGTCTAATCAAGATTCATTTACCTTCGTAATTGGTAACTCAGACTTTAAAGACAGCATAGATGTGGTAGCTGCGTTTGCAGAACTTGCCGTGCCAGTTACTGAAGACTTAGATATCCAAGTTGCTTTGCGTTATGAAGATTACGGCGGTTCAGTTGGTGATACCTTAGATCCTAAATTGGCGTTTAATTACCGAGCATCTGATAACTTCTCTGTTCGTGGCTCTGTTTCAACTTCTTTCAGAGCACCTTCAGTTTACATGCAGTTTGGTGGTGCAACTACGCTACAACAACTTAGAGATCCATTAATTGGTGCAGATGCGTTTGCTGCAGTAAGAACGACGGGTAACGAAGATCTCACCCCAGAAGAATCATTCGCATACAATGTTGGGTTCTCTATAGAGCCAGTTGATGAGCTATCTATTGAAGTTGATTATTGGAGCTTCGAGTTTGAAGACCTAATCATTCAAGAAAGTGCGCAAGCAATTTTGGCGTTAGATCCTCAAGATACTACCCGTATTATACGTGCTGGCGACCCACTAAATGGACCATTGGTGCAAGTCAATAACACTTATGTGAATGCGAGTTCTTTGGAAACATCCGGTATAGACTTTGTCAGTAGCTACCTTATTGATACTGAAGTCGGGGTATTTGTGCCTAGCATAAATGCTACTTACATTACTAAGTATGATCTTGATGATCCTCAGGCTGGCATAATTGATGGTGCTGGACGTCGTAACTTCACCAACATTGGTACTTCATCACCAGAGCTTAGAGCTAACCTAGGCTTGCGCTGGTCAATGGATGCTTACAGCGCAAATATCTTTGCTCGCTATGTGAGTGCTTATGATGATGATCAAAACTGTGCAGATCCAACGGATACTGTACCTGGTTGCGCAGCTTCTGGACTGAAAGAAATCGATAGTCATGTTACTTACGATGCGCAGTTTAATATTGATTTAGGTGCATTGCTGGAAACTGAAGCCAATTATCTATTGACCTTAGGCGGCATTAACCTAACTGATGAAGAACCTCCTCAGGTATTCACTAATGCTGGTTTTGATTCTAAAGTTCACGACCCTCGTGGTAGACAGCTATATGTAAGGCTTGCTGTAGAATTCTAAACTAAATAGTTAGTTTGAACGAATAAACCCCATACTTTTAGGTAAGGGGTTTTTTATTTGGAGTGAGAATGATAGAACGATTAACCGAAGCTGATATTATTGAGAAGCTGGCTGAATTGAATGAGAGCCAAGAAGTTGCATGGATCATTAAAGATGGGAAGCTGCATAAAAATTTTAAGTTTAAAAGTTTTATTTGGGCATTTGGTTGGATGTCGCAGGTGGCTATTTGGGCAGAAAAACTAAAACATCACCCTGAATGGTCGAATGTTTACAACAGTGTGACAGTTGATTTAGTCACACATGATGTAAACGGAATAAGTGAACTTGATTTCAAATTAGCTGAAAAAATGGAGCTGTATGCTAAGTAAATAGGGCGTTATTGAAAGTAATTGTAGATTAAAACAGCAGTTAGAATATAAATATAAAAAAAATGTGTTTTAGCTCTTGCCAGATATAATCGCCTATGTATAATACGCACCTCTTCGACGCACAGGTCGTTACAAGTTTCAGACGCGGGATGGAGCAGTCTGGTAGCTCGTCGGGCTCATAACCCGAAGGTCGTAGGTTCAAATCCTGCTCCCGCAACCAAAATTAAAACCCCAAACGCTTATGCTTTTGGGGTTTTGTTTTTTACGTCCAATAATGTTAAGTCAGCTTCCGGTGATTGGCTTTCAAATAGTTTTTATTCTAGTCTAGTTATCATCACAACATAAAATCGACCAAGTTACGAATATGCAAGGTAAATCTGAACAAAACACTGACTGTAAAGACCCTGAAGACTTCTATGATCAATTAAAGCAGGCTGTAATAGCACCCGCGTATAATAATATGCAGCAATGGCACCATGATGCTGTTGCCTATCCGGGTTTAAAAACAGGTGTCTACGTGGCAGAAGAGGCATTTGATGAAATTGAGGCAACGCATTTGAATTCCAAAGTTTATTTAAAGCAGATGCTAAAAATGACTGAAAAACTCTTAAAGCGTTATGGCCAATTACCTGGCAGTCAAGGCGAGTGGGAATCTTCCGCCCTTGGCATCATTAAAAATACGATAATTCAAATTAAAAAAAATGGGTTTCAATGAGGGCGGTTCTACCAAGGGTTAAATTGTCGTAAATTTTTAAATCGAATATATTCCAGACAAAAAAATAGAGCCGCTATCGGCTCTATTTTATTTTTTATTGATTGTATCTGTTAGCTTAGAAGCTTACAGTTACTGGGTCTGAACATGCTGTTGTTACATCACACACTATATAAGTGAAAGATGTTCCAGATGCACGACGTTCTCTATCTCTGTATTTACCAGTGTTTTCAACTTCACCTAACAATTCACCGTTGCGGTAAACCATTACAGTATCAGCACCAGAACCAGAGTAAGAAAGGTCGACACGAAGGCTACCAAATCTAGATAACATCGCGCGATCTACTTCAACCTCAATCACAGAACTTGAAACTGAAACTGTTTGTGTAGTGCTGTCAGTTTGACCTTCAGCATCTGTTGCAGTTAAGGTTACCTCATAACTACCTGTAGCAGGGAAGATGTGGGTTGGATTTTCTTCAGTAGAAGTAGTGCCATCACCAAAGTCCCAAGAGTAGCTTTCAAGGTCATTGTTCACGTCTGTACTTTCGTTAGTGAAGGCCACAGATAAACCATCGTCTTCAAATGAGAAGTCAGCCATTGGTGCCGCTGGGGCAACATCGCCAATACCTGTAATTGCTAGTCCCCAAGTATTAATAGTACCGTTATCACCGTTGTAAACGTCTAATACATTTAATACCCAGTCACCCGTAGCAACTTCACCATTGAATGCATCTGTTAGATATGATTCAACGATATCGTCAGTACCACCACCTTGGTTAGCACGTAAAGTTACGGCTGTGCCCATTGGAGATGTTAATGTTAATACCAAGTCACCACTATAAGTGTGAGTAATATCTACAGAAGCTTCTACACCAAATACCGTAATAGGATCTGGAATGTTGATAACAACGTCAACACCTACATTATCCGGATCTTCTTCGTTTGGAAGGGTAGGTACTGGGTCTCCTAAGTAGTCATATGGGAATGTCGCTAAATCTGCAGGTAAAACATATACGCTAGCAGTTTTTGATTTAACTATATCGCCACTGGTACCAGTTATTTCAAATGAATAATCACCATATGGGGTTTCTTCAGTTGTGGTAACAGTTAGACTAACAATATCACCTGGCATTGCTGTGGTGCTACTTAAAGAAGCTAAGCCGCTTGCATCAGCAAGCTCAAGAGTTACTTCTTCGTCGTAGCCTGCAATAGCGCCCACTTCTATGTCAAACACAAAGGTATCGCCAGCGCTGATTTCAACGAATCCAGGCGTTACTGTTAGTTTGAAGCTTGGAGTTGGATCAGCTTCTTCAAGTGCATTGTAGACATTCAAGCGCTTGCCAGACACTGTACGACCTGTTGCCCAAGCATTGTCGTCACCAGTCGACATTAACAACTCTTTCATTTCAGAAGGCGTTAAATCAGGATTAATCGACCATACTAACGCAGCTGCACCTGTTACATGAGGCGTGGCCATTGATGTTCCAGAAAACGAAGCGTACTGATTACCTGGTACAGTTGAAATGATCGCTGAGCCTGGTGCAGCCATGTCAACCGTGGTTAAACCATAAGAATAGGTACTATCGCCATCATTTCTATTAATACTGGCCACTGCTAACAAGCTGTTAGTTGTAGTTTCGTAGTTTGAGGGCCAGTTATCAGAGGCATCATTATCTTGACCTGAGTTACCCGCTGCCACTAAGAATAAAATTCCGGCTTCACCAGCTGCATTAATAGAGTCTAATAATGCTTCACTGTAACCACCACCCCCCCAACTGTTGTTGGTAGCTTTAACATTTACACCACGGTTAACTTTAAGGTCGGTGAAATAGTCTATACATTCGATAGCACCAGCTGTAGAGCCAGTACCAGCAGCACTTAGGAATTTACAAGCCGCAATAGAAACATCGTGGTTTACACCAACAACACCTATACCGTTGTTACCAACTGCACCTATAGTACCTGCTACGTGAGAACCGTGAGAATCATCGTCCATTGGGTCAACGTCGCCGTTTACTGTATCGATACCGTAAATATCATCAATATAACCGTTACCATCGTCGTCGATGCCGTTTCCAGGGATTTCCCCAGGGTTTTGCCACATGTTGTCAGCTAAGTCTTCGTGATTGTAGTCAACACCGGAGTCAATGACAGCTACGATAACATCGCTATCACCAGTGGTAATTTCCCAAGCTTCAGGGGCATCGATGTCAGCATCAACAGTTCCGCCATTCTGGCCAGTGTTGTTTAATCCCCAAAGATCGCCAAATCCCGGATCATTTGGTACTACAGCTTTACGCCACACATAATTAGGTTCTGCATATTCAACAGCGGGATTTTTTCTTAGAACTTCAAGTGCTTCTTTAACCGACTTACCGCGTAGTTTTAGGTTTGCAAGACGGCCATCTAGCAGATTAGAAAATCTGTCGTCTATTTCGTCTCTGTTTTTATCGCTGATAGTTGCACCAACAGAAGAGCGCGCACGCATCCTCTCAACCTTAGAGACGTTTTCCTTGTATTTGACAATAACAGTATCATCAAATAGCTCAGCTTGTGCAGCATTTGCTGTTCCTACAGCCAACGCTGGAAGCATTGCTAAAGTTAGAGCAGATAACTTTGCTTTCATTTTAAGATTCCATAGTTTTATTCAACATAGTGAAGTTTTACGGAATCTTCTCTTTCAGTCTTTTCCAATAACCAACAATCTCAGCATATATGCAATATGAAAAAAATCGCTACCCCCAAGAAAGAAAATGCAACTTTATTACTATGAAAACGTGATAAGTTTAATGTTAACTGGTCCTAAAGTGCTGTTTTTAGAATTTGAAGTAAGATGAAACGTTTAATCTTTAGTTTAAGATGATAAAAATCTAGTACCAAAGTGCTACTAAAATTATGTAAGATTCTGAATAATAGAGGTTTAATGTTTTTGTTAACAATATAAATACAACTTAAAGGTGATAGATTAAACCCACGGAAAAGGGTGTTATAGAGTTGTCTTGTTAGTTAAAGGTCAAGGACGTCATGCAGTATATTAACAGTGGAACAAATACGAAATTCTTTCGTATCAAGGGTATGTTTGCCTTTGTGGTGTTGTGCTGTTTACACAACAATAATTTGTATGCACAAACCTCTGATCTGAAATCAACAGACGATTTGGTGGAATCTCCTCTTTCATTAAGTCTCAGTCCTCAAGTGATTGTATATGGTGAATCTCAGTCGATCATTAATATAGGTCAGTTTGGACTTAACAATACAACCAACATAATCCAAACCGGTAACGCATCTAATCTTTCTAATGTAATTCAAGCAGGCAGTAATAATACTGCTGATATTACTCAGCTCGGTGCTGGTAATATTGTCAATTTGTTACAGGAAAACAATAATAACAGCTTTGAAATTATTCAGGACGGGTTTGATAACGTTGCTAATGTAAATCAACTTGGAGAGCAATCTTTTATTGTTCAGCAAATAGGGAATGAAATGGTCATCAACATTACACAATATCAAGAATAATAGTGGGTTGATAATCATATGGAGAAAACTGTGAAAATGAGAAAAACAAAAGTTGCTAGTGCTATTTTACTTGCAGCAGCTGCTAGCCTTTCAGTAGCGAATGAACTTCCTGAAGGCAAGGATGTAGTTTTCGATTCTGCGGCAGATTTAATTGCAACGGCAGTTGGTAATAGCATTACTTTAACCCAAAGCGCACCTGAAGGTAACGAACTTGGAAACTCCTCAATCTTAACTCAGGAAGGCGATTTAAATACTATGATTGTTGACATCGTGGGTGATGGCAACGACGTAGTGGCCCTTCAATCATTAGAAGGTAACGTTTTATTAGTTAATATCATCGGCGACGCTAACGTAGTAACGGCAGACCAGTTTAGTTACGATAGCACCGGTGATATCTGGATCGAAGGTGATGGCAACTTAGTTGACCTAGTACAATTAGGTGACGGTGGTTTGTTTGGGATTACCAACAGATCTATCGATACCATCATTGGTAGTGACAACACCTTAACAGTTTTCCAAGGTGATGGTGGTCATTGGGCAAATAATGCCATGATGGGTAACGAAAACACCGTTGTGGTAGACCAAGTTGGAGAATGGCACGAGCAATATATTGACGCATTGATTGGTGATGCTAACAGTGTAGAAGTTGTTCAGGATGGTTTCTGGAACATTGCAGACATCACAGAAATTTACGGTGATGAAAACGAATTAGAAATCGACCAAGATGGTGACTATAACCGTTTCTCATGGGCGTTAGAAGGTACAGGTAACGAACTTAGTTTTGAACAAGATGGTGATGACAACAGCATCTCTACTGGTGTTTTTATCGGTGACGCAAATGAAGTAAACGTTGATCAAATTGGCGATCTGAACGAAGCAACAGTTGAAACCATTGATGGTTTGGCCAATGAATTTGAAATCAATCAGGTTGGTGATGGTAACTACGCTTATGCTGGTGTTATTGGCATGCTTAATGTTTTCGATATCACGCAAACTGGTGATGCAAACGAAGCTAGCGCGGTTAACTTTGACGGTATCGGCAACATCGTTGAAATTGAACAAGATGGTGATGAAAACCTAGCCCTAGCACAAGCTGGAATCGGTGATGTTGCAGCTTATGCTGATGGCAACGAAATTATGATGACACAAGAAGGTTCAATGAACGATGCTTCTGTTGAGTTAGCTAGTTCTGACAATACGTCATATAACGTGATTGAAACTTCTCAGTCTGGTGAGCTCAACCTTATTGATTTACTAGTAAATGGTGATGATAATTTGGTAACTATCATGCAGGAAGGTGCGTCTAACTGGGTCACTGCTGAAGATGGTAGTCAGTTCATGTTAACTGGTGACAGCAATACTCTTAGTATTACACAAACAGGTAATGACAACCTTGTAGTCGGCAGTATGACTGGTACAGGTGGCACTATCAGTGTGACACAAATCGGCGATTACAATGTCGCTACTGTGACACAAATGTAATAAAGACGATAATGCCGAGAACCTTTTGTTCTCGGCTTTTTTTACAATGTCAAAAACAACACATAAGTTAATTCTTCTTTTAAGTTTCCTATTGCTTCAATCTAGTTTCTTACAAGCGAAAGAAATAGAGTTAGGCGGATTACTCTTGGATAACACTATCAGTCGGCAAGGGCATGAATTTGCAAGTCAATTGAGCCAGTATTGGCGAGAAGTACCCGACGCGTCAGGAAAAAACTTAATAGTCAAGGAAGTTATAGTGCCTCAAGCAGGGACTATGCTCTCAGTGCTCTATGACGATAAGTTGGTGTATAGGACTTATATGGGGCGCAGACAAACACCTATGAATGAAAAGGTGCAACAAGCAATAATATTAGTGTTAGATGCAGTAGCGAATTCACAATTTGAACAACGTAGTCCAGATCTTGCAGGGGATGAATGGTAATGAAAAAATTTAAAATAGCAGCGGGAGTGATAGGGTGCTTTTTAGCATCAACGGCTACCGCCACAGAACTGGTATATACACCCATTAATCCTAGTTTCGGGGGAAACCCGTTAAATGGGTCATTTTTACTCAATAAAGCGAATTCACAAAATCGGCATTCAGCGCCATTAACTGAGCGTTCATATGATGAGAGACTGCAAGAATCTCTTGAGCGTGCTTACATCAACCGAATTGTTCGAGAAATTACTGATTTAGCTTTTGGTGAGCAAGAAGTTGATGAAAATGGCAACCCAATAGACAGTATTTTCGACCAAGACAGTATCTTTACCAGCGGTGATTTTCAAGTCGAATTAATTACGTCAAATCCAGACAGTATAATTGTCAATATAACCAATCTTGTTAGCGGCGAAGTGACAATTGTTGAAATTCCGAGATTTGGTTAAGGGTTGGCATAATGAGAAGTTTCTTAGCAGTAATAGGGGCCATCACATTAACAGGTTGTCAATCAATAACGAATACCATACCACCCTATCAAGAACAAGCAAATGTCATTGAAATCAGTGATACGTTAAGTGAATTAAAATCCTTACCTTCTCCTGTGGGACAGATTCCGGTGTCCGTTTATTCGTTTCGTGACCAAACGGGACAATATAAACCGTCTTCAGGTGCCAGTTCTTTCTCCACCGCGGTAACACAGGGCGCAACCTCAATCCTTGTGCAAACTTTGAGTCAAACTGATTGGTTTTTACCGGTAGAACGTGAAGGTTTACAAAATATATTAACGGAACGAAAAATTGTTAGAGCCGCAAACGAAGAGAATAATTTACCCGAATTACCTCCATTGACCACTGCTCGAATCATCCTTGAAGGTGGTATTATTAGTTATGATACTAATATTCGAACGGGTGGTATGGGGGCCGAGTACTTTGGAGTCGGCGCTAGCGAATTATTCCGAGAAGATCAGATTTCGATTTACATGCGCGCTGTTGATGTTCGTACAGGGCAAGTGTTGGTTTCAGTTTCCACAAGTAAAAAAGTACTTAGCCAAGAAGTGAGAGCTGGCTTATTTAGATATGTGTCTTTTAGGCGTTTACTTGAAGCCGAAGCTGGATACACCACCAATGAGCCAATGTTTGAGTGTGTTAAACAAAGCATTGAAAAAGCCGTTTCCGAACTAATATTGGAAGGCATAAATAAAGGTGTTTGGCGCGCTAGAGAAGCCTAGCAGGCTTAATTTATCTGTAATAACTAAGTGGTATCATTAGCTAATGCGCTCGTTATACCACTTTATTAATTCCACTCTGTTTCGACATTCCGTTTTTCTAAATATACTGTAAATATGCGTCTTTACTGTATTTACACTGATATGTAAGTTGTCTGCAATCTCTTGATTTTGAGCACCATCGGCAATGCGCTCTGTTATAGCCAATTCACGTTTAGTTAATAATGGTTCCGCAACCATTTTAGTGCTGGCTAGGTTCGGTGAATTTTGTAAAGTATCGTTGATAAAACGGGTCAATAATTTTCGGCTGAACCATTTGTTATCCTGCTTTAACTGTTGTAACCCTTTTACGGTTAAATCAAGAGATTCATCTTTTATCAGCACGCCACTCAAACCTAATTTCAAAGCAGCGTATTGGAAATCTTGATCTTTTTCGTCCACATTAAAAATGACTTTTTTTAACTTTGGGTATTGCCTCACTAACGGCAGATTTAATAACACATTATGATTACAAAACTCTGCATCAATAAAACAAAAATCCGTTTTCGCTATGGTTTGGTTAGAAGGTTGAATTGTGCCAATTTTAGCCGAATAGCCGCATGCATCTAGTAGATCAATAAAATGACCAATAGAAGTTTTACTTCGTCTATTTAAATCTAAAGTGTGCCGCGTGAGAATAAAAGCATGTATGGCCAACTGCGTAATCCTTTTAAAAGCCCTATATTGGTTTTAGTTTAATAATACTACAGAATCGACTTATCTTATTCATTTCTTTAGTGGTTCTTGTATTAAAATTTGCGCATCAATGGTTATGGAGGTATAATCCGGTTTCATTTTGTGACTCCCTGTTTTTTCATAGTCATAGACCATGCGGCATTTCTGTTGTAATAATAGCTAATGTCCACCATTAAAGTGTTGAATAATGGTGAAAGTATTTTTTAGAGGCTCCGCTGGTTCGGGGCTTTTTTATTGGTGTCGATTTAGCTAAATACGGCACTGCGTGATGGGCTTAATGCCCTTTTTTTATATTTAAATTTGGAGGTCGTTAGCTTTGTCTCAATTAGAGAATCGCTTAACTACTATGTTATCACCCGCGGTAGAAGCTCTAGGCTTTGAATTAGTGGGCGTTGAATTTGTAAGGGCAGGAAAGCACAGTACTTTGCGCGTGTACATTGATCATGAAAATGGTATCGATGTGGATGATTGCGCTGATGTGAGTCATCAAGTGAGTGCTGTATTAGATGTCGAAGATCCAATTTCAACAGAATATAACCTTGAAGTTTCATCTCCTGGTATGGATCGTCCTTTATTCAAACCAGCCCACTTTCAAAATGTGGTTGGCCAAGAAATAAGCGTTAAATTAAATATGCCACAACAAGGACGACGTAACTTTAAAGGCATGCTGCAGGCAGCAAACGAGAACGATTTTACCATTTTGGTGGATAAAGAAAGCTTTACCCTTGCATACGCAAACGTTGGAAAAGCTAACTTGGTGCCAAACTTCAATGAATTATAATTAGATTGCCGAAAGGGTAATGAGGATAAAATGAACAAAGAGATTTTATTAGTTGCTGAAGCAGTTTCTAACGAAAAACAAGTTCCAAGAGAAAAAATTTTTGAAGCCCTTGAGTATGCGTTAGCAAGTGCAACCAAGAAAAAGAATCATGGTGATATCGAAGTAAGAATTGAAATTGACCGTGATACTGGTGATTTTGACACTTTTAGACGTTGGTTAGTAATTGAAGATGATCAGCCGCAAGAAAACCCTTATGCAGAAATTACCTTATCTGCTGCACAGGTTGATGATCCTGATATTGCGCTAGGGGATTATGTAGAAGAGCAAATTGAATCTATTCAATTCGACCGAATCACAACACAGACGGCTAAACAGGTTATCGTACAAAAAGTGCGAGAAGCAGAACGCGCACAAATGATCGCTGAATATGAAGATAAAGTCGGTGAATTGGTTACAGGTACAGTTAAGAAAGTGAATCGTGACAATATAATTATCGATTTAGGGAATAATGCTGAAGGTGTTATTTTTCGAGACGATATGTTGCCGCGTGAAACCTTTAGACCAGGCGATAGAGTGCGCGGATTGCTTTATGTGATTCGTCCAGAAGCTCGAGGTGCACAGCTATTTATTAGCCGAACACATCCGGATATGTTAGTTGAATTATTCCGCTTAGAAGTACCTGAAATTGCCGAAGAGACGTTAGAAATTAAATCTGCCGCAAGGGATCCAGGTGCACGGGCAAAAATTGCTGTAAAAACCAACGACAAACGCCTTGATCCAGTAGGTGCTTGTGTGGGCATGCGTGGTTCGCGTGTACAGGCTGTATCGAGCGAATTAGGTGGTGAGCGAGTAGACATAGTGTTATGGGATGAAAACCCAGCGACTTTCGTCGTAAACGCGATGGCGCCAGCAGAAGTAGCCTCCATTGTAGTAGATGAAGATACTCATACCATGGATGTTGCAGTTGAAAGTGATAACCTAGCGCAAGCTATAGGTCGTAGCGGTCAAAACGTGCGTTTAGCAAGCCAATTAACAGGCTGGGAACTAAACGTGATGACTGTTGATGATATGAATAATAAACACCAAGAAGAAAACGCCAAAGTGCTCGAATTATTTACCATGCACTTAGATATTGATGAAGATTTTGCCGGTGTTTTGGTGGACGAAGGTTTTTCAACCTTAGAAGAAATCGCCTATGTGCCTGTAGCTGAGTTGTTAGATATCGAAGGTTTAGACGAAGATATTGTAGAAGAGCTTAGAAATAGAGCAAAAGCAGCTTTAACAACTAAAGCGTTAGCCAATGAAGAATCGTTAGAAAGTGCTGAGCCAGAGCAAGAATTGTTAGATCTTGAAGGTATGGATAGACATTTAGCATATGTTTTATCTAGCCGAGGTATCACTAATCTTGAAGCATTAGCTGAACAGGGCACTGACGATATCAGTGATATTGAAGAACTGACCGAAGAAAAGGCCGGTGAACTAATTATGGCCGCTCGAAACATTGTTTGGTTTAACGAAGCTTAGGTCAAGGAGTCAAATATAGTATGTCAGAAGTAACAATAGAAAAACTCGCCGACAGCATCGGGACCTCTGTTGATAGACTGTTACAACAGTTTAACGACGCTGGTATGCCCAAGAAATTGGGCGAATCTGTCACAGAAGATGAAAAACAGAAGCTGCTAGATTTTCTGAATAAGCAACATGGTGGAGAAGGTGCTCAAGCGCCGAAAAAAATGACCTTGCAACGCAAGACAACCAGTACCATCAGTTTAGGAAAGTCACGTGCTGTAAAAGTTGAAGTGCGTAAAAAGCGCACTTACGTGAAACGTACAGATATTGAAGAGCAACGCTTAGCGGAAGAAGAAGCTAAACGTAAAGAAGAAGAGGCTCGAGCTAGACGTGAAGCGGAACAGAAAGCTGAAGCAGAAGCTAAACGCATTGCTGAAGAAAAAGCGCGTCAAGCAGAAGAGCAGCGCAAGGCAAAAGAAGCTGAACGTAAAGCGCAAGCAGAAAAGGCTAAAAAAGAAGCTGAAGAGCGCAAACAATCTGAATCTAGCCTAACTGAAGAAGAAAAGGCTGAGTTAGAAAAAGCGCGTGCAGAAGAAGAGCGCCTCAAGCAGCAGCAAGAAGAAGAAGCTCAGAAAAAGCTTGAAGAAGAAGCCAAAAAAGCGGCTGAAAATGCGAAAAAACTCGCAGAAGAAAACGAACGCCGCTGGAAAGAAGAAGAAGAACGACGTAAGCGCGAAGAAGCGGAAGAAGTGCACATGTACTCAAATCGCTATGCTCAGGAAGAAGAAGATCGCGAAGATATGGAAATCGAGCGTAGTAGCCGTCGTCGCAAAAAATCAAAGAAAAATGCCGGAGAGCACTTGAAGCAAGGTTTTAATAAGCCAGCTGCGCCTGTAGAGCGTGTTGTTAAGCTGGGTGAAACCATCACTGTGGGTGAATTAGCAAGTCGTATGGCAGTTAAAGGGACAGAAGTCATTAAAACCATGATGAAAATGGGTGAAATGGCAACTATCAACCAAGTACTGGACCAAGAGACAGCTTCTTTAGTTATAGAAGAGATGGGACATAAATATGAACTAGTGAATGAAAACGCACTAGAAGATGAATTAATCGCAGATCTAGGTAAAGGCGAAGGCGAAACTAGAGCACCTGTAGTCACCATTATGGGTCACGTTGACCATGGTAAAACATCGCTACTAGATTATATTCGACGCGCTAAAGTTGCCGATGGCGAAGCCGGCGGTATTACTCAGCATATTGGTGCATATAGTGTTGAGACAGAGAATGGTAGAATTGCTTTTCTAGATACACCAGGACACGCCGCGTTTACCGCAATGCGTGCACGGGGTGCGACAGCAACTGATATTGTTGTCGTTGTAGTCGCAGCGGACGATGGTGTCATGCCACAAACCAAAGAAGCGATCCAACACGCTAGAGCAGCCAATGTGCCAATCATTGTTGCAGTTAACAAAATGGACAAAGAAACTGCCGATCCTGAAAGAGTGAAAACTGAATTATCTCAGTTAGAAGTCATTCCGGAAGAGTGGGGCGGTGAACACCAATTTGTAAATGTTTCAGCCAAAACAGGGTTAGGTATTGATGAATTGCTTGAAGCTATCTCTTTACATGCTGAAGTACTTGAACTTAAAGCGGTAAAAGATGGTCCAGCAAAAGGCATTGTTATCGAGTCTCGTTTGGACAAAGGTCGAGGACCAGTAGCCTCTATCTTGGTACAAGAAGGTGAGTTAAAGCCAGGGCAAATTCTCCTTTGTGGTGAAGAATATGGCCGTGTACGTGCGATGCGCGATGAAAACGGGAATGAAGTTAAATCAGCTGGGCCTTCAACGCCGGTAGAAATACTTGGTTTATCTGGTGTACCAAATGCTGGTGAAGATGCACTTGTTGTAAAAGATGAGCGTAAAGCAAAAGAAGTTGCGGCTAAACGTCACTCTAAGAAGCGAGAACTTAAACTAGCTAAACAACAAAAAGCTAAACTTGAAAACATGTTTGCTAACATGGAAAGCGGTGAAGTTAGTGATTTAAACATAGTGCTTAAAGCCGATGTTCAAGGTTCAATAGAAGCCATCGCGGATAGTTTGGTCAAGTTGTCGACCAGCGAAGTAAAAGTCAATATCGTTGGTAGTGGCGTAGGTGGTATTACAGAAACTGACGCCTCCTTAGCGGCAGCGTCAAGTGCCATTATCATCGGCTTTAACGTACGTGCGGATGCAGCAGCGAGAAGAACAATTGAAGCTGAAGAAATTGATTTGCGCTACTACAGCATCATTTATGAGTTAATTGATGAAGTTAAGCAAGCCATGAGCGGTATGCTTGCACCTGAGTTTAAACAGGAAATCATCGGATTAGCGGAAGTAAGAGATGTATTTAAATCACCGAAATTGGGCGCTATCGCTGGTTGTATGGTCACTGAAGGAACCATTAAACGCAGTAACCCAATTCGTGTTCTTCGTGAAAACGTGGTTATTTATGAAGGTGAGCTAGAATCACTTCGCCGCTTTAAAGACGATGTTCAAGAAGTTAAGAAAGGGTTTGAATGTGGTATTGGCGTTAAAAATTATAACGATGTAAAAGTCGGTGACCAAATCGAAGTTTACGAAATAGTAGAAGTTAAACGCGAAATTTAACATTTATTCCAAAGCTTGAAATGGAGGCATCAGGCCTCCATTTTTGTCTTAACGGAAAAATTTTAAACATTAAGAGGCACTTTTGTGGCTAGAGAATTTTCAAGAACTGACAGAGTCAGTCAGCAGTTACATAAAGAAATCGCATTGATACTGCAACATGAATTTAAGCACCGTCATCCAGAGGTCGGAATGATAACGCTATCTGAAGTCGAAGTATCAAAAGACTTAAGTCATGCTAAAGTCTTTATTAGTTTTTTCTTGGATGATGAAGAAAAAAATAAAGCCGATTTTAACACATTAAAAGAATCCGCCAGTTTTATACGTGGCTTGCTGGCCAAACGTATTCGAATGCGCAGCACGCCAGCTCTGCATTTTATGTGGGACACGTCTATGCTGGAAGGTGCGCGAATTAGTGCCTTAGTGGATAAGGCAATTGCATCAGATAAAAATAGAAACTCAGACGATTAAATGGCCAGAAAAAGAAAAGGCAGACCAGTTAATGGTGTGCTCCTGATTAATAAACAAAAGGGGCAATCATCGAATAACGTTGTGCAGCAAGTTAAACGCCTTTTTAATGCACAAAAAGCTGGGCATACAGGCGCATTAGATCCACTTGCCACTGGCATGCTACCTGTGGGTTTAGGCGAAGCAACTAAATTCTCACAGTTTCTATTAGATGCAGACAAAACCTATGAAGTAGTAGCTCATTTAGGGGTAAGAACAGATACCTCTGATGCTGATGGCGAAATTGTCGCTACAGCAACTACCCAGGGCATTACACGCAAGCAGATAGATAAGGGGATTGAGACCTTTAGAGGTGAGATTCTGCAGACGCCGTCGATTTATTCAGCGTTAAAGTATCAGGGCAAACCTCTTTATTATTATGCGCGCAAGGGAATCGACGTTCCTAGGCCTACACGCAAAATCACAGTATTCGATATTCAAGTGCTCTCTTGGCAAGATGATAAACTCACCATGAAAATCAGTTGTTCAAAAGGTACTTATATTCGAACCATAGTAGATGACCTTGGAGAGCTGTTAGGTTGCGGCGCTCACGTGGCTGAATTAAGAAGAACCAGTGTGACGCCGTTTCAAGCATCGAAAATGTTGTCGGTTGATGACCTAACAAACATGCAATCGAATAAAGAAGAGGGCAATTTTAGCGAGCTTGATGCACTTTTGTTACCCATGGATATACAAGTGGGTTCATTGGATAAAATCGAATTAGATGCAGAGGCTGCTGAAAAATTTAATCACGGAATGCAACTGCCATTAGGGCCAGACTTTATTCAAGGCGCTAAATTAAGAGTCTACAATAAAGTTAATCAGCAATTTTTAGGGGTTGCAGAAGTTAATGCGCAGCAACAATTACAGCCTAGTAGGGTTGTGGTCTACAATTAAACAAAATAACTTGTAATTTTTACTGTGCACATTATAATGCGCGCTCTTCAAATGTCGCTGAATTAGTGATCGGCACATTTTAACGTGTAAACTAACGAGGTATATATGTCACTAAATACACAAGAAACAGCAGCAATTATTGCTGAACACGCTAGAGGCGAAGGTGACACAGGTTCACCTGAAGTACAAGTAGCTTTGTTGACTCACAACATCAACAAACTTCAAGGCCACTTTTCAGAGCATAAAAAAGACCACCATTCACGTCGTGGTTTGTTGAGAATGGTTTCTCAGCGCAGAAAAATGCTTGATTATTTAAAGCGTAAAGATCTTAGCCGTTATCAAGATCTGATCAAAAAGCTAGGTCTACGTCGTTAATTCGATGGGTTAGATTAAAAAGAGGCGCTTCAATTGAAGCGCCTTTTTTATTACTTGAGAATATTGGTCTTGAATTAAACTGAGCGTTTAATTAATTCTTCTAACTTAGTTTCCAATTCATTGATTTGTCGAAGTAGGTTGGTATTGCGTTGTTCTAGCAAAATAAGCTTTTCATTAATATCACGGACTTTGGAAGCGTTTGCGGTATCGTTTTCGGATAAAGATTCTCTTTCTACTGATGCGGCTAACATACTATTTGCTTGTTCATTCACGGTAGCATTTAAAGTCGATATTCTGCCAGCAAGTTGTTGCGCTTGGGTTTCCAAATTTTTAGTTTTATTGTCCAAGACAGAGACTAACTTATTAATATCTCCTTTGAAGTTACCAACAGAGTTAGATAACTCTTTAATTTCTTGCTGATTGCGGCGCCATGCGCTGGCCCAAAGCTTGTCCATCTGCTCCCAGAGTTCGTTGGCTTTTTCTGATAATTCACCAACCTTTACCTGCAACGCAACCGTGGACTCTCCCATCTCTTCACCGGTGGCTGATAAACGGCTTTCTAACGACGATAATCGCTCTATATTGCTATTGATGGTTTGATTTGCATTTTGCAATTGAATAAACAAATAAACACATCCAGCGACCGCGACGACGCTTACGAATATTAATGATGAAACCAACCAGTTATTACTTTTAACTATAGTCGTTTGTGTCGGCCTTCTTTGAGAACTGGTTGTTATTCTATCGTTTACATCAACATTGATAGGGGCAAAATCTTTATCTTTATTGTCCGCCATTATAAAAATCCACTAAATCATTTATTTTTGTTCGAAGCTTTTTGGAATTAACCCTAAATACGCCGGATAAATCCATAATAAGCAATTATTTATTAGTTACGATAAGGTATCAGAAAGTTGATCAATGGGAAATTATAAAACTTAATTATCAATAATACTTTTCTTTCGCCGATACAAACTTACTGAAAGAGTAAAGATTCTTCGCAATAAGCGATAAACCTTAGTGAATACTAGATTGATTGCTTAAGAAATACTCGAAACCCCTTTATCTAAGTTAAAAAATTGCAAAAGGTAATAATACACCTTATGATGATTTTACATTGTAAAACGCACGGTTTATATGAAGTTAAGTCAAAAGTTATCATTTAAATTAGGGGTACGTAGCCTCGTACTTTTAATTTTTCTCGGTCTTATGATGGCTTTCGTACAAACCTTGTTTGATTTTAAGCAACGACAAGCTGAAGTCAAAAAGAGCATTGAGCATATTTTAGAATCAGCACAAAGCGGTGCTGTGAACGCCGTATGGCTGATTGACCAAGAACAAGCGCAAAACGTTGTTGACGGATTATCCTTCTTTAATTTTTTCCATGATGTTTCTATCATTGACGATAACGGCGATTTACTGGCTGAATTCAATCGCAGTGAAGAACGTATGGTACGAGATTCCGAAAGCGTAGAATCCTCGTATAACCCTATTTTATCTCTTGTGACAGAGGGGAAAACTCGCTCCAGCATTGTCCTTAAAAGAGATAACAGTATCCAACCTGATAACACTGTGTATGGCAACTTGGTTTATACAATTGATAACCATGTAGCCTTGTCTGGCGTTTACGACCGAGCCGTTCGTGCATTTGTAATAGCCTCTGGTGGTTATATCTTATTGACCATTGCGTTAAGTGTTGTATATCACTACATGCTGGCGGCGCCATTAATGCGTTTGGCGAGACGTTTTCAAAATGTGAATACTAAGTCTATTGCGACCCAACAAATCAACCACATTAAAAAGCACGAAAAAGATGAGTTTAGTTTAATCGTAAATTCGGCAAATGATATGTTGTCGCGTATCTCAACCAGTCAGGTACTTTTGACCGAACGCTCGCAACGATTTAGATTAATTCTTGATACAGCTCCTGCAATTATTTTCTCTTTGGACAAAAATTTAGAATTCGTATTTGCCAACAAAGCCACAGCTGCATTTTATGGCTTCTCTATTTACGAACTAAAAGGTCGCTCCGCTAACGACGTTATTAAGACCATAGATCCAAACTTTATGGCACTTATCGAAGAGTTTTTCAGTTGCAAACAAAATCAACAAAGCAGCACCATGCAGATAAAAAATGCAAATAATGTAGACTGTTATGTTGAAATGACACTGGTTAAATTTAAAACCCCTGAAAAGCACAGCATATTAGTGACTGCCACTGACGTTACCAAACGTGTGAAGGCGGAAGAAAAAATAGAGTCTTTGGCCTATTATGATCCGCTGACTTCATTGCCAAATCGAAACAAAGTATATGAAGTGTTAAGCCGCCCCACTGATGTTGTCACATCAAATGGCATGTACGGTATAGCTGCCATTGCTGATTTAGACCAATTTAAGCGTATCAATGATACGTTGAGCCACAGCGTTGGCGACCAGTTAATAGTTAAATTGGCAAGAAGGCTACAAAAAGAATTTTCCTTTTCTGATCTTATGGCACGCCTTGGTGCAGACGAGTTCTTATGTATTGAAGATAATGTATCAGACAATCTCCATACCGCTACCAACGGTGCAGAAGTGCTCGGAGAGCGATTAAGAGCCTGTATAAATAAAGAAATCGATATAGGCTTGCACAGCTATGCATTGACCGCCTCAATCGGTGTCATCGTATTTAGAAAAGGGCATTCTACAGCAGACGAGATTTTGCAATATGCAGATACTGCGATGTATGAGTCGAAAAAGGCGGGGCGTAACCGTGTAACACTGTTTAAAAATGAAATGGCGACACAAGCAGCTGAGTTGTTAAAGCTTGAACGCGATATCATGAAAGCCATGTTCCGAGATGAGTTTTACTTTGTATTGCAGCCTTTAGTCGACTCAGAAACCCACCAATTAGTTAGTGCAGAAGCCTTAATGCGCTGGCGAAAAGAAGGCAAAACTATTAGTCCTGCAGAGTTTATTCCATTCTTAGAAGAAAGCGCACTGATAGTAGAAGTAGGCGAACGTATATTAGACAGTGTTTGTAAGTATTTAGCCGATTTGAAAAAGCGCAAATTACTGCCTTCCAAATTTAAAATTGCGGTAAATATCAGTAATAAGCAATTAGCAAGATTAGATTTTATTGAAACCGTATCTCGTATTATGAATAAACACAGTGTTAAAGGTGAAAATTTAGAATTTGAGATAACAGAAAGCGTTGCTTTGGATAATAAAGAAGATACGATTCGTAAGATTGAACGCTTGAAGAAAATGGGAATCAGTTTTTCTCTCGATGATTTTGGTACAGGTTTCAGTTCATTAAGTCATTTAAAAGATTTGGATGTTGATAAGCTCAAAATCGATCGTTCTTTTATTAATGATATTAATCATGACCCTCAAGATGAGAAGCTGGTAAGATCCATTATACAACTGGCAAAAAATCTTGATCTAGTTACCGTGGCCGAAGGGGTGGAGACCCAAGCTCAAGTCGAATGGCTTATGTTACAGGGTAACCTGTTACTACAAGGGTATTATTTTAGTCGTCCTCTTGAGCAAGCTGAATTTGAAGCTCAATATTTTAACTTGGACCAGGCCGAAAAGTCAGTAAACTAAAATTATAAGCATAAAAAAACCGTTCAATTGAACGGTTTTTTTATTTAAATTAGCGCTTATTTGCAACGCTGACGCATTAAGGCTAAACCACCTAAAAGCAACATACCTAGGGTAGCTGGAGCACTCGCTTCTTGAACTACCGGTGAAAAGTCATCGCGGAATTCGTAAGCTAAAATTTCGTGTAAGCCGCCAGCAGTTCCTGTTCCTGAAGTGAAACCGAAAAATGCATTAGTGTTGTTCAAAACACCTGTTAAATCTACATTATAAGATAAGCCTGCCAATGCGCTACGGGTACCTGTGTCAGACCAACGAACTTCAAGTAAATCATTAACGCCATCGTAGTCAATCCAAGCAGACCAAATACCACCAACGTTAAAAGGGTCAGCCTCTGGCGCCAAGGCTACAGAAGAAGTACTTCCATTTAAGTTGATACCAACGTGATTACCGCTGTTATTGTCTGAAGCTCCATTGTTCCAAGTATCAAATTCGACGATAACGCTGTTTTGAACACCTGCATAGCCAATTCCACCACCTGAACTACCAACATCGTTACTATTTGTTTGAACAACGAAAGCTATGCCGTCAGCGCCTTGTAGAGTGTCCGTGCCTCTGTCAAATGTACCAGTTGGATTAGTGATTTCGAATTGAAAAAATGCACTAAAAGACACGTCATTACTTAGATTTACCGCGTCTGTTAAAAATGCGGTGCCACTTTGCCACGTGGTTGAGGTAAGAGCTAAGCGATTTCCATTTTGTGCCGCAGTGCCATTCAACTGCCAATCACTAACGTCTGAAAAACTAGATTGTACAGAGATTACACCTGCATTTGCGCTCGCTGTAGCAAGTACAAGTAAAGAAGATAAAAACAGCTTTTTCATTTGTAGTCCTTTAAGTATTTAAAAATAAAACTAGGCATCTATGTATGTTGTTTTTATATAGATACAACTGCCTGCTTGGCCCTAAGCAAATATTGAACCAAAATTTAATTGCAGTAAAAACAATTGGTTAGAAGGGGCGTGACGCGGAGTAGGAAGCAATTGTAAAGAAATCAGACGATGATTAATTAACCAATTAAGTAAAAGTAGCATTAAAAAGCACATAACAATTTCCCACAAAAAAAGACGCCCTTGAGCGTCTTTATTCGTTTAATTGGTGGAGCTGGCGGGAGTTGAACCCGCGTCCAGAAAGCGTCAACTTTTGGTACTACATGCTTAGTCAGTCTTTAGATTCACCTTACCACTGCGGACAGACACGCGATAATAAGACTATCCTGAATTAAGTTTAGTGTTTCAACTCTCAGGCGGGAGCATCCACACGATCCTGTTTGGGTTTGACTCCTCGTGATCCCCGTCTTACAGGCGGAAGCTAGGGCGAGAAGGCTTCTAGCAGGTTATTAAGCTGCTAAAGCGTAGTTTTCGTCGTTTGCGACTATTTTTTTGCGGCTTTTTAAAGAGGCAAACCGCACCTCTGCATGCACCTCCAGCATCAATGAATCCTGTCGAATCCAGAGCAGCCCCGAGATATCGGCGTAGTATATCATAAGCAATTATGAAGTACAGATTAGCCTTAGTTGATTAATATCAAAAGTGGGTATTTTATTTGAGAAATCAATAGGCAACGCAAAGAAATTTGAGTAGGCTATGCCCGGTTGATAATTATTTGGTTAGGCATGAGAGTTTTTCATTATCTGTTACTTTGTTGTTTAGCATTGCAGGGCACATTAAATGGTGTTTCTGCTTTTATGCATTTTCAACAGCAAAGCCTTCAGGTTGAAAACGCCTTACTCATTTGTACAGGAACCAGTGTTAAATGGATAGACAGTGATGTCTATTTTAATACCGGCCAAATAGTCGAAATTACCTCATCTGATCTCTTGGATACTGATGAATCAGGAAATCCACTAAAAGCCGATCAGCGCGCTTGTGCCAATGCAACCGTTTATGATCATTGCTTTTCCATTACACCTAATGGTATTAATCTAGCCTCCATTTTTGCTGTATATGTTGCCAAGCGGTTTGTATTACCTTGGTTTAGTCCAACTTCACATTACTTCACAACACCAGCAACCCGAGCTCCTCCTATATTTCTCTAGCAAATACATACACATATTTTTAACTAGAGGACATATTAATGAAAACAAGAATGCAAATGGCATGGGTTGCATGCTGCGTGAGTGTTGCGCTAAACACGGCTAATGCACAACAAACAAATGAACAACTTGTCGAAAGAATCACTGTAAAAGGACAAATATCATCCCTTGCGGTGGATAAACAACTTGATCTTAGTGAACAAGTTTCAGCAGATTTTCGCGAACAATTATCTAAATTACCTGGTGTTTCTATTAACGGAAATGGCGGTGTAACAGGCATAGTACAGTACCGAGGGTTATTCGGTGACAGGGTTTTGATGAATATCGATGGTGCCGAAATCATTGGCGCTGGTCCCAATGCAATGGATAGCCCTATGTCGCACATCATCAGTGATGCAAATTTACAGGTGACCTTATATCAAGGGATTGCACCAGTAAGTGCTGGGGCAGAAGCTTTAGGCGGCGCATTAGAAATTAACGATTTTAATGTAGGATTTTCTTCTGGTAAATGGGTCAGTAATGGCAATTTACATCTATCTGCTTATAGCAATCAGGGGAGTTTAGTGTCATTTAATGCAGATATTAAAAATAACGATACTTATCTAGCTGTATCCGCTGATAGTCAACAAAGTAATAATCTAAAAGCGTCTGATGATAGGATTATTCCCAACACTTTTTATGAGAGAACTGGAGTTAAACTAAAAGCAGGATATAAACAACAAAATCATCAGCTAGATCTTTTAATCGGCCAACGCAACACTAATGAGTCTGGTACACCTGCATTAGCGATGGATATTATCTTTATTGATTCACTTTGGTATAGATTGCAACATAGCTACCAGCATAGCGATCAGCTTGTATTTAGCACTAAACTTTTTGGTAATCAAAATGCTCATGTGATGGATAATTATCAGTTGAGAAATCCCCCAATGCCTGCCATGTCTAGGCTTAATACTGTTGATAGCAGTGCAAATGGCCTGACTTTTGATACTGAATATAATAACGCTGGTCACGTCTTTAAAGCTGGTTTATCTGTCCAGCATCAAACTCACGATTCTTTAATTGAAAATCCAATAAATGATGCTTTCTTTCTGCTCAATTTCAACAATGTCAAAAGAGATAGACAGAGTGTATTTTTGGAAGTCGCAAATGAGAATAAAGTAAAACAGATAAATTACAGTGCAGGAGTGAGAATTTCGAAAGTGAATATGCATGCTGATGCTATCAACTCCAATATGGTAATGATGAATCCGAATGTGGCGTCTCTGGCCAGTGAATTCAATTTAGCAGACAAAAACATTACTCACAGTCTATACGATGTTGTGGCAAAAGCTTCGATACCAATCTTTGCGCATCTAGATGTTGTAATTAGTGCCGGTTTTAAACAACGAGCTCCTAGCTATCAGCAACACTTTACTTGGTTCCCATTGGGTATTTCCGCCGGTTTAGCAGATGGGCGAAACTATCTTGGTAATCTGGACTTACAAAAAGAGAGCCTAAAAGGAATGGACCTAGGGTTTGTGTATCAACAAAAAAATACAAACCTGTTGCTAAACTTATTCTATAACCGCATTCAAGATTACATAATAGGCTTACCAACTACCAATAATGCAGCAATAAATATTGCTACGATGAACAATCAGGCAATTCCTTTACAGTGGCAAAATATAGACGCGACTATCAAAGGCGTTGATGCAAGTGTGTCATATCAAGTCAATAGAGCTCTGAGTTTGCATGCTGGTTTACAATATGCGCGAGGTAAGCAAACCACGCCGGTGGAAGATGATCTTTATCGTTTAGCCCCCCTAAGTGGGCAGGTTCAAGTACAATGGCAGCAAGGTGAATTTGCGGCCAACCTAAGTGCAAAATTGGTTTCAGAACAAAAATATGTCGCAGAACTGCAAAACGAAAGCATCACCCCAGGCTATTCGGTTATAGATACCAGCGCCCAGTGGTTCATTAATTCTCAGTGGCAATTAACTCTGTCGATTCATAATTTATTGGATAAAGCCTATATTGATCATTTAGGGGGAGTGAATAGGGTATCAGGACAAAGCGTAGCGGTGGGTGAAAAGTTACCTGCAACCGGACGAAACTTTGGAGTGAATGTTTCTTATCAGTTTTAACGTGCAGACTCAGCAGAATCTGATGGGGAATCAGGTTCTGCTTTATCATCTAGCCATGTTTCATAATACGTTCTTTTTGGCGTGCCCAGTCTCTATCTTTGATAGTGTCACGTTTATCATGGGCTTGCTTACCTTTGGCTAAACAGATTTCTAGTTTAACCCAGCTCTTTTTCCAATACATGGCGGTGGCGACTATGGTCAAACCTTGTCTATCCAAGCCTCCGACCAATTGATCAAGTTCACGTCGGTTTAATAATAGCTTTCGTTGCCGCGTTGGCGTACAAATAACATGAGTAGAGGCTTGATTAAGCGGGGTAATATTTATGTTAGTGACAAAGGCTTCACCATCTTTTAGGAACACGTAAGCGTCAGTAATATTCGCTTTTCCCGCACGAATACTTTTTACTTCCCAGCCATCGAGTTGAATACCTGCTTCGAACTTATCTATAAGTTCATATTCATGGCGCGCTTTCTTGTTGAGCGCAATAGTATTTGAGTTTGATTGTTTATTCTTTTTCATGCGCGTAAGTATACCTGCGAATATTGCTGATAAAAAGTTGTTTGTTTTATTCTAGTTAGCAACAAACAACGTTAATAAATCCGCATTCTTGAGTTGTGGTAAATCGATCGAATGATTAGAATGCTGCGTACTATATGATGATGTTTATAATAAATTAAAGAGATAATGCCAAAAATAAATAAAAGTGCGCTTGTGGGGTACAGTGCGCAGCAGATGTTCGACTTGGTTAATGACGTAGCCGCTTATCAAGAATTTTTACCAGGCTGTAAAAGAAGTACAGTGCTGGAACAGACGCAATCTCATATGAAAGCACGAATGTTATTAAGTAAAGCTGGAATAGAAAAAGAGCTCACTACTCATAACCAATTAGAACCGAATAAAGCAATTCATATGTCGTTGGCTGATGGTCCCTTTAAATCATTAAGTGGCGGCTGGACATTTACTTCGCTGGCTGATGATGCTTGTAAAGTGGCACTTCATTTAGATTTTACTTTCAAAAATAAACTGGCAGAGATGGCCTTTGGTAAAATATTTACGTCTTTGGCCAATAATATGGTTCAGGCTTTTACTGAACGCGCTAAACAGGTGTACAAATAGTGTCTGATTATATTTCCATTGAAGTCGCGTATGGCTTGCCTGAAAAACAGTCTTTGATAGCTTTGACTGTACCAGAGGATGCGCAAGTTGAGTCTGCTATTAAACAATCTGGCATTTTAAATTTATATCCAGACATTGATTTAAACGAATACAAAGTCGGTATTTGGTCAAAAGCTTGCAAACTTGACAGTGAGCTTTCTGATGGTGATCGAATAGAAATTTATCGCCCGTTAATTGCAGACCCCAAAGAGGTCCGCAAACTTCGTGCGCAAAAAGCGAAAGATGAAGGTCGAGCCGATAAAGTCACAGGCGGCAAACCTAAAACGAAATAAGCAGCTTCTAATAACGGCGCCGTTTAATCCCAGTTTCAGCCATTATTTTTGCCGAAATCTCTTCTACTGAATATCGTGTACTGTTAAGGAATGGAATTTTCTCTTTTCGATACAGGTTTTCGACTTCTCGCAGTTCCATGCGACATTGTTGCATTGATGCATACCTAGAGTTTGCTCGGCGCTCAGAGCGAATTTGATGCAATCGATCTGCGCCAATGGTAAGACCGAAAAGTTTGTTTTTAAAACGTTTTAAATGAGGTGGAAGTTTTAAAATATCCCCCATATCTTCTTCGGTAAAGGGGTAATTGGCGGCCTTAACACCAAACTGTAACGCCAAATATAAGCTTGTTGGTGTTTTCCCTGAACGAGAGACTCCCACAAGGATAATATCTGCTTCATTATAATCTTTGAGATTGCTTCCATCGTCATTAGCAAGGGCGTAATTCACTGCTTCTATACGTATGTCATAGGTTTGTTCATGCATGCTGTGAGTGCGATGTTTTTTCGGCATCGCATGAATACCGATGGCTTTTTCAAGCGGCGGTACAAATTGATCGAGAAAATTATAGTTGATCCCAACTGATCTGCTTATTATTCGACCAATATCAATGTTTACCATGGTATAAAAAACCAGTGGACGCTCTCCACTTTCCTCAAAAGCTACTTTAATCTGGTCTAAAACTTTTTTTGCATGTTGTTCTGTTTCAACAAATGGAATGGTTACATGTTCAAAATCTACTGGAAATAATGACAGTAATGCATGACCAAATACCTCTGAAGTTATTGCTGTCCCATCAGATATGTAAAAAGCAGTTCTCACAACATCTCCTTAACATTGTTGTAATTTAATTACGAAAAAAATTAAATTTTACTTTCGTTTGTAAGCCAATTTAAAATCCAGCTGTGCGTTTAAAAATGCATCTTAAAAACATCTGTAATTGTTGGTGAAAAATTTCAGAAAGTACACACAAAAATTTTGTTAGTTTGCTGGGGGCTTTAAAGTGCAGGAATATGTTCTTTGGTATCAAGAATTGGGCATGGACGATGTAAATCGCGTGGGTGGTAAAAACGCATCTCTTGGTGAGATGATATCAAATCTGTCAAATGCAGGTGTGCAAGTGCCAGGAGGATTTGCAACGACAGCATATGCTTTTAATGAATTTCTCGAAAAAAGTGGTGTAGAAGCCAAAATCTATGAATGTTTAGATGCGTTAGACGTTGACGACGTGAATGCACTTGCTGCGGCGGGTAAACAAATTCGTCAATGGATTCTAGACACGCCTTTCCAAGCCGAATTGGAGCAAGAAATTAAAAAGGCGTTTGAAACCTTGTGCGGCGAAGTTGGGGATCAAGCTTCATTTGCAGTGCGTTCTTCAGCAACTGCAGAAGATATGCCTGATGCATCTTTCGCTGGGCAACAAGAAACATTTTTAAACGTAAAAGGTTATGACTCAGTTTTAGTCGCAATTAAACATGTATTTGCATCTCTGTTTAATGACCGTGCTATTTCGTATCGTGTGCATCAAGGCTATGATCACAAAGGTGTAGCACTATCTGCAGGTATACAGCGTATGGTGCGCAGTGATAAAGCAGCTTCTGGGGTTATGTTCAGTATTGATACAGAATCAGGATTTGAAGATGTTGTGTTTATTACCAGCTCTTTTGGTTTGGGTGAAATGGTGGTGCAGGGTGCTGTTAACCCGGATGAGTTTTATGTACATAAGCCTACCTTGGAGCAAGGCAAGCCTGCGGTATTAAGAAGAAACTTAGGCAGCAAACTCACTCAGATGATTTACTCAGACGATTTGTCTCATGGCAAACAAGTTGAAATTGTCGATGTTGATAAAGCCGATAGTTTAACCTTCTCTATCACAGATGATGAAGTGATGGAGCTTGCCAAGCAAGCCGTTATCATCGCGAAACATTACAAACGTCCAATGGATATTGAATGGGCCAAAGACGGCATTGATAACAAACTTTATATTGTACAAGCTCGTCCAGAAACTGTTCGTAGCCGCGAAAATATGCAAATCATTGAGCGTTTCCACTTAAAAGGTGCCGCCAAAATCATTTGTGAAGGGCGCGCTATCGGTCATAAAATCGGTGCTGGTACAGCAAAAGTTCTGGCTAGCATCGAAGAGATGGACAAAATACAACAGGGCGATGTACTGGTCACTGACATGACTGACCCAGATTGGGAACCTATCATGAAAAAAGCCTCTGCTATTGTTACCAACAGAGGTGGAAGAACCTGTCACGCTGCTATTATTGCCAGAGAAATGGGAATTCCAGCAGTGGTAGGCTGTGGAGACGCTACCAGTATTATTCAAACCGGTGATCAAATCACAGCCTCTTGTGCCGAAGGTGATACGGGCTATATCTATAACGAAGTTATTGACTATGAAGTCACAACTTCGCCTATCGATTCTATGCCTGATTTACCGCTTAAAGTCATGATGAACGTGGGTAACCCTGACAGAGCGTTTGATTTTGCGAGATTACCACATGAAGGTGTTGGTCTTGCTCGATTAGAATTTATCATCAATCGAATGATAGGTGTGCATCCTAAGGCATTGTTAAACTTCTCTTCTCAACCAGAAGATTTGCAAACTGAAATTAGTGAGATTATCGCCGGATATGCTTCACCGGTTGAATTCTATGTTGAAAAACTGGTTGAAGGTATAGCTTCTATTGGTGCTGCATTTGCACCTAAGAAAGTCATTGTGCGGATGTCAGACTTCAAATCGAACGAGTATTTTAACCTGGTTGGTGGTTATCAATATGAGCCGGATGAAGAAAACCCAATGTTAGGTTTTAGAGGTGCATCTCGTTACATTTCGGAAGATTTTCGAGACTGTTTCGCCTTAGAATGTGAAGCTATTAAGCGTGTTAGAAACGTCATGGGTCTAACTAACGTTGAAATTATGATTCCATTTGTTAGAACCTTGGAAGAAGGTCGTCAGGTAATAGAATTGCTTGAAGAACAAGGGCTTAAACGTGGTGATAATGGGTTACGCGTAATCATGATGTGCGAATTGCCATCTAATGCGTTACTTGCAGACCAGTTCTTAGACATCTTCGATGGCTTCTCTATTGGCTCTAACGACTTAACTCAACTTACCCTCGGTCTTGATAGAGATTCAGGTTTAATAGCGCATCTGTTTGATGAAAGAAACGATGCCGTTAAGGCCCTTCTATCCATGGCCATTAGTGCGGCTAAAAAACGCGGTAAATATGTTGGTATTTGTGGTCAAGGACCATCAGATCACGAAGATTTTGCTGCTTGGTTAGTGGAACAAGGTATTGACAGTGTGTCTTTAAACCCAGATACAGTGGTTGAAACTTGGTTATATTTAGCTGAGAAACACGGGTAATCTAATGTGAAGAAAAGGGACTGAGGTATTCTCAGTCCCTTTTCAACTAATACCTACTATGCTTGCGATTACGTAGCCAAGCATCTAGCAAAATCGATAATTTACTTGCGCGTTTTTGTGACCATTTTAACAGGCCTCGTGCGCGAGGATAATCCATTGCCAACAGCACTAAACCCGCAATTGTGATAAAAATTGAACCTGGAATTATTGCAAATACAACACTGGCAATAATAAGCAAAATACCAATGGTGGTTCGAATGGTTTTCATAGCAGCCTCCGTTATTAATGAATAACAGTATATTGGCTCAATTTATTCTTACAATTAAAAAAGTGTTACAAAACCTGTACTCCTCGAATAAGCTTTTTCTGTAAAATCTGTAATTCCACTTGAAAATTGTGTCAGAAATGAAGACCATTGCGATTATTGTCACCAACGCTACCTGATCGGAATACTATTTTGGCTGTACTACCACGATTATCGCCTGAAAATACCATTGCACCTCATGTAAAAGATTATCTCCATGCGTTACAAAACTCACAGTTCAAAGGGGATATTGAAATGAGTTACGGTAGTCGAATGGCGGTGGCTACCGATAACTCGATTTACCAACAAATTCCTCAGGCTGTACTACACCCAAAAAGTATTGACGACCTTATTATTGTCGCTGAAACTTCTCAACAGCACCCTCAGGTAACCTTTAGTGCCAGAGGTGGCGGTACAGGCACTAACGGGCAATCCCTAACGCCGGGTATTGTTGTGGATACTTCTCGTCACATGCGGAGCATTTTGGAGATAAATGTCGAAGAACGCTGGGTAAAAGTACAATCCGGTGTAGTGAAAGATGCTCTAAACGATTTTCTACGTCCTTATGGTTTTTTCTTTTCGCCAGATTTGTCTACCAGTAATAGAGCGACAATTGGCGGCATGATAAGTACTGATGCTTCTGGTCAGGGGTCTTTAGTTTACGGAAAAACATCTGATCATCTGCTATCTGTGACCCAAGTATTCGCAGACGGCACCCTATACAAATCAGAAAAGGTGGACGTAAATGAAGCGCAGCTCATTGCCAAAAAAGACAATACTCTAGGTAATATCTTTAAACAGGTCATTGAAACCTGTGTTGGCAAACGTGAGCAAATATTGGCTAAATTTCCAAAATTAAATCGTTTTCTGACCGGTTACGATCTAGAACATGCCTATGATGAGCGAACAAAAACTATTGATATCGGTAGGTTAATCGCGGGTGCTGAGGGTTCCCTAGGTTTTATTGCTGAAGCAAAGCTAAACATAACACCTATACCTACTTGCACGGCCTTGGTAAATATAAAATACAATAATTTTGAAAGTGCCTTACGTCATGCTCCCTCTATGATTGCGGCCAATGCGACTTCAGTAGAAACGGTTGATAGTAAAGTTTTAAATTTAGCTCGCCAAGACATTGTTTGGCACAGTGTTTCAGATTTGATTCAAGACGTTGAAAACAAAACCATGGATGGGTTAAACATGGTGGAGTACAACAGCGAAAATAAGGATGAAATTGAACAAAAAATTCGCGAGCTTGCACAGCGTTTGGATAACGAAATTGAAAACAATCTAAACGGTGTTATTGGTTATCAAATTACCTTTGATAAGAATGATATTCTAAAAATTTACGGTATGCGCAAGAAAGCCGTGGGTCTTCTTGGTAAAGCTGACGGCCCGAAAAAGCCTATCGCCTTTGCTGAAGATACCGCAGTACCTCCTGAAAATCTCGCCGACTTTATCATGGAATTCAGGGCGTTATTAGACGAATATAAGCTTACCTATGGTATGTTTGGTCATGTTGACGCAGGTGTATTACATGTACGACCTGCGCTTGATTTATGTGACCCTGAGCAAGAAGCTTTAGTGAATACAATTTCCGATAAGGTGGTTAGTTTAGTCGCTAAATATGGTGGCCTAATGTGGGGCGAACATGGTAAAGGCTATCGCAGCGAATACGCGCCTGAATTTTTTGGCCAAGAGTTGTACCAAGAAATTTGTAAAATAAAAGCTGCATTTGACCCTCTAAATAAGATGAATCCCGGTAAGATATGTGTGCCTTTCGATTCATCGCATCAGTTAGTGAAAGTAGCAGATACCAAACGTGCTAGTTTTGATCGACAAATCCCTATAAACGTTAAGGATGAATTCTTGCCAGCAATGAGTTGTAATGGCAATGGTCTATGTTTCAACTATGACGTTAATTCTCCTATGTGCCCGTCTAGTAAAATTACCAAGGATCGTCGCCACAGTCCCAAAGGACGAGCGGGCTTAATTAGAGAATGGTTGTATCAATTGCAAAAAGCGGATGAACCTATTACCGATGTGAATTTCAGGCAGTTTAGCCCGCAAATTTTCGGCGCAAAAATTGATAAAGACGACTTTTCTTATGAAGTTTATGAAGCAATGAATGGATGCTTAGCGTGTAAATCCTGTACTAGTCAATGCCCCATAAACGTTGATGTTCCGGATTTTAGAGCTAAGTTTTTGTCTATTTATCACAGTAAATATAGACGCCCCATAAAAGACTATTTTGTGGCGCATGTGGAAAGTCTCGCGCCTTTTATGGCGAAAATTCCCAAGTTTGCCAACTGGATGACAGATACCAGTCTAGTTAAAGGCTTTTTGAAGCACAATATTGGTTATGTTGATACACCAGCGTTATCAGTCCCCACCTTGAAACATCGAATTAAGCAATTAGCATGTGACTATGACTACGAACAACTGGCAGCGCTTTCTGATGCTGAGAAAAAGGACTATGTGCTTATTGTTCAAGATCCCTTTACTAGCTTTTATGAAGCTGAACTGGTTGAAAAAACAATAAAATACTTGAGCCTGATTGGCGTGAAGCCGGTGTTATTACCATTTTCACCTAATGGTAAACCGCAACATGTGAAGGGCTTTTTACATGCCTTTGAAAAAACGGCGCAAAAAACAGATCAATTTTTATCAAAAATAGCGGCGTTAGATATTCCAATGTTTGGTTTAGATACGTCGTTAGTGCTTTGTTATCGGGACGAATACAGTAAGATTTTGGCCGATAAGAAAGGACAATACCTTGTATTAAATTTGCTTGAATGGCTCTCGCAACAAAATATTACTCAAACCCTAGAAAGTGATACCGAGTTTACCCTGTTTGCCCATTGTACCGAAAAGACAGCCTTACCTAAAACAGAAGGAACATGGCAAAAGGTTTTTGCTAACAGTGGATTGGTCATGAATGTGGCTTCTGTAGGCTGTTGTGGAATGGCGGGAACCTATGGTCATGAAGCTGAACATTTGGACAATTCGCTGGGTATTTACAATTTGAGTTGGCAATCCAAAATAGACCAAGCTAATCCGGTGCAAGTATTAGTGACGGGGTATTCTTGTCGTAGTCAGGTTAAGCGGTTGGCAGGTTTTAGACCTAAACATCCAATCGAGGTTTTATACGAGTTGACTTTGCGTCAGCAACAAACGCCAGACATTGGATGATTGAATTTCAATGTTAAAACGATTACCACCACTTAACGCCCTTAAAGCCTTCGAGTCTTCAGCTCGGCATTTGAGTTTTACTAAAGCGGCTGAAGAGCTGTTTGTGACCCAAGCCGCGGTAAGTCATCAAATTAAGTCGTTGGAAAGTTTTTTATCGACTAAATTGTTTCATCGAAAAAACAGAGCCTTGTTATTGACCGAAGAAGGACAAGCTTATTTTCATGATTTAAGAGAAATCTTTGTTCAAATTCAAGAGGCTACCGAACGCCTGTTGGCAATGGGCGCAAAAGGGGCGATTACAGTAGCAACACCGCCAAGCTTCGCCAGTCAATGGTTAGTTCCCAAGATTTATCAATTTTCACAGTTATATACCGACATTGATGTGCGTTTAAAAGCGGTGGATTTGGATGATGGATTTTTAGATGACTCTGTTGATATAGCAGTGTATTACGGTAAAGGTAAATGGCCTGATTTACATGCCACAAAATTACTGCCGGAATATATAACACCTATGTGCTCTCCTATGTTATTGCACATGGATAATCCACTAAATTCCTTAGACGATTTATCTCACCATAGACTTTTACATGACAGTGCGCGCAGCCATTGGAAAAATTGGCTTAACAAGTTCAACGTTAAAGGCGTAAATGTAAATCAGGGGCCGATTTTCAGTCACAGCATGATGGTGTTGCAAGCTGCTGCTATGGGGCAGGGAATTGCACTTTCTGATACTGTGTTAGCTAAGCCAGAAATTGAAAGTGGACGGCTTATTTGCCCGTTTCCGGAAAAACTTGAAAGTAAACACAGCTATTATCTGGTGTGTCGCGAAGCTGATGCTGATAAAAGTAAAATCCAAGTTTTTCGTGATTGGATGCTCGACCAAGTAGAGGATGAGTCGAATGAATAAATTTACTTGGGTGCAGATAGCCGCACTTTCAGGTTTTTTGTGTGTTGCCATAGGTGCATTTGCCGCCCATGGGTTAAAACATATTTTGGATGCTTATGCCCTTGGTATTATTGATACTGGCATCAAATATCAAATGTTCCATACCCTGGTATTGTTGATTCTGCCGTTTTTAGCAGAGAAATTAGAGTTCTCTTTTAATTTCATTGGATGGGCTTTTGTTACTGGTATTTTATTATTTAGTGGTAGCTTATATGCTCTGGCGATGACTGGCATTAAAGGGTTTGCCTTCTTAACCCCTATTGGTGGCACCATTTGGTTATTTGCTTGGATAACGCTAGCAGTCAAAGTAGGTACAAAAAAGAAGATAACAAATGTTTAAATATCTTTTGTATTGTCGACAAGGATACGAAGCTGATCTAGCCTGTGAAATAGAATACAAGCTCGCCCAGTTAAATGGCTATGGATTCGCAAGGTTTGGACGTCAAACAGGTTTTATAGAGTTTTCTCAACAAAACAAAGGGCGTTTTCCGGCCTATGAAAATTTAATCTTTGCACGCCAAAAATTACTCATTCAACAAGAACTTTCCTTTGATGGAGCCTCTGATCGCATTAGTGTTATTTGCGAGGCTCTCGCTGATTCAAAACAGAAATTGTTTGGGGATGTATTAGTTGAATATGCAGATACAGAAGACGGCAAACAAATCGCTCGTTTTTGCAAAAAATTTGTCGTACCGCTTCGTGTCACGTTACGCAAAAATAAGGTGTTAAGTCAATCACGAGATGAAAGCTTACCCTTTTTACACTTGTTTTTTGAACACAGTGGACAAGCGGTTCTTTGTGTTTCAGACCCTGAGGATAGAAATAACGACTTTATGGGTATAATGCGACTGAAGTTTCCTCATGAAGCTCCTTCACGCTCAACCTTGAAACTTGAAGAAGCAATTAAGCACTTTTTTACACCAGATCAACAATCCCAACTTTTCAGTGCGGGTATGACAGCAGTTGATCTAGGCGCTTGTCCAGGAGGCTGGACCTATCAGTTGGTAAAAAGAGGGATTAAAGTAGAAGCTATCGACAATGGCATGATCGATCAAGCCTTAATGGACTCAGGTTTGGTTGAACACTATCAGGTGGATGGTTTTAAATACCAACCGAAAGAGGGCCATGTAGACTGGTTAGTTTGCGATATGATTGAAAAGCCAGATAAAGTGGCACAATTGATGGGGGATTGGCTTGAAAAGCGCAAAGCTACAGGGGCTATCTTTAACTTGAAATTACCCATGAAAAAGCGATTCGACACTGTTCAAGAGCAATTAATAGCCCTAAAAGCAAGGCTGGTTAGAATTGCTTCTGTGTACATAGGATGCAAACATTTGTATCACGACAGAGATGAAGTCACCTGCGTGATTATATTAAACCCAAGCCTTTTTCAGCTCGAAGAAACCCAGAATC
Source organism: Glaciecola sp. 1036 (assembly GCF_050306235.1). Classification (NCBI taxonomy): domain Bacteria; kingdom Pseudomonadati; phylum Pseudomonadota; class Gammaproteobacteria; order Alteromonadales; family Alteromonadaceae; genus Glaciecola; species Glaciecola sp. 1036. The sequence continues at coordinate 196,196 of NZ_JBLWFH010000006.1, forward strand.
TTCACTTTATTGAGTAAAACTGGGGAAAATCCAAAAAAAACACGGCAAAGATGGTGTAATTTCACTCAATTATCTATATAATCCGCCAGCAATTTTTTAGAACCAACGAAAGTGGAAATATGTCAGACTTATCGCAATACAGAAATATAGGTATTTTTGCCCACGTAGACGCGGGTAAAACGACCACGACAGAACGAATTTTGAAACTTACCGGTAAAATCCATAAAACCGGTGAGGTACACGATGGTGAATCAACTACAGACTTCATGGAACAAGAAGCGGAGCGTGGTATTACCATTCAGTCTGCTGCGACTACTTGTTTCTGGAAAGATCACAGAATGAACATCATCGATACTCCTGGACACGTTGACTTCACAGTTGAAGTATACCGTTCATTGAAAGTACTTGACGGTGGTGTGGGTGTATTCTGTGGTTCAGGTGGTGTTGAACCTCAATCTGAAACAAACTGGCGTTACGCTAACGAATCAGAAGTTGCACGTATTATCTTCGTAAACAAACTAGACCGTATGGGTGCAGATTTTTACCGTGTAGTTGGTCAAGTGAAAAAAGTACTTGCTGCTAACCCATTGGTAATGACCTTACCAATTGGTATCGAAGACGACTTCAAAGGTGTTGTAGACGTATTAGAGCAAAAAGCTTATGTATGGGATGATTCTGGTTTACCAGAAAACTACGAAGTAGTTGATATCCCAGCTGATTTAGTTGAAAAAGCAGCTGAATACCGTGAAATGCTTGTAGAAACTGCAGTGGAGCAAGACGACGACCTTATGATGGCTTATATGGACGGTGAAGAACCTTCTATTGAAGACCTTAAGCGTTGTATCCGTAAAGGTACTCGTGACCTAGCGTTCTTCCCAACTTTCTGTGGATCTGCGTTTAAAAACAAAGGTATTCAGTTAGTACTTGACGCTGTTGTTGATTACTTGCCTTCACCTACAGAAGTTGATCCACAAGAACTTACTGATGAAGAAACCGGTGAACCTACTGGTGAAGTAGCGACAGTATCTGTTGACGAGCCATTCCGTGCATTAGCATTTAAAATCATGGATGACCGTTTTGGTGCTTTGACCTTTATCCGAATTTACTCTGGTAAATTAAACAAAGGTGACACCATCTTAAACAGCGCAACTGGTAAAACTGAGCGTATTGGTCGTATGGTGGAAATGCACGCAAATGACCGTACAGAATTAACATCTGCACAAGCAGGTGACATCATTGCAGTTGTAGGTATGAAGAATGTTCAAACTGGTCACACATTATGTGATCCAAAGAACCCTTGTACGCTAGAACCAATGATCTTCCCAGAGCCAGTAATCTCTATTGCTGTTAAGCCTAAAGATAAAGGTGCTAACGAGAAGATGTCTATCGCTATTGGTAAACTAGTAGCAGAAGATCCATCTTTCCAAGTTGAAACTGATGAAGATTCAGGTGAAACCATCCTTAAAGGTATGGGTGAATTACACTTAGACATCAAAGTAGACATTTTGAAGCGTACTTATGGTGTTGAGCTTGAAGTTGGTCAACCTCAGGTTGCTTACCGTGAAACTATTACTACTCCAGTAGAAGATAGCTACACTCATAAGAAACAGTCTGGTGGTTCTGGTCAGTTCGGTAAAATCGATTATCGTATCCGTCCTGGAGAGCAAAACTCTGGCTTCAAATTCGTTTCTACTGTTGTTGGTGGTAACGTTCCTAAAGAATTCTTCCCGGCTATCGAGAAAGGATTTAAGGGTATGATGGAAGAGGGTCCTCTTGCTGGTTACCCTGTACTTGACGTTGAAGTTGAATTGTACGACGGTGGATTCCACGCAGTTGACTCATCAGCAATCGCGTTTGAAATCGCTGCTAAAGGCGCTTTCCGTCAATCAATGCCAAAAGCGGGTCCACAACTTCTTGAGCCAATCATGAAAGTTGACGTGTTCTCTCCAGAAGACAACGTTGGTGACGTAATCGGTGACCTTAACCGTCGTCGTGGTATGATTAAAGACCAAGAAGCCGGCGCAACTGGTGTTCGTATTAAAGCAGATGTACCACTTTCAGAAATGTTTGGTTATATCGGTCACTTACGTACAATTACTTCAGGCCGTGGTCAGTTCTCAATGGAATTTGCTCACTACAGTGCATGTCCACAAAACGTTGCTGATAAAGTTATTGAAGAAGCAAAAGCACGTAAAGCAGCTGCTAAAAAGTAAGTAACGCTTTCAAAACGAAATGAAAAAACCCAGCAAATGCTGGGTTTTTTTTATTATGCTTAACAAAAGTATCTTTATTTAGGTTTAATAATTTTGATGCATTCTTCCAATGCTTCATCAAGGCGTTTTTGATTAGGCGCTTGTAGAGCCACATCGGCATATTCAAATTCATAATAAACATCAGCAAAAGTAAACAATACCTGTTTTTCATCTTCTGTGCATTTATCGCTAATTCGAACGAAAAAGTCTTTCATGGTTTCTTGGGTCTGCTTGTTGAACCCTCGATTACGTAAGATTTCAAATAAAATCACTTGGGGCGTTACTTTTTCGGTTTTAAACCAACGTCGCCAAGGAGCAAAAAAGAACGCCACTATGGCCACGATAATAGCGAAACTCACGAGCAAAAATGTGATTAGATTCTTGGTATTAACTTCACCGAAGATACGTTCAATAAGATCTCGTTGATTTTCTTGGTCATAGCCTAAGACCATTTGCGACCAATTATGATTAGCCATTACAATAAAATCGCTCAAATGTTTTAATCCCGGTAAACTCGCCATGCCTCTTAAGAAACTATTGCCTTCCACTAATTCATTATCTTCTTCTGATATTGCGGATAACAAGCCAGTTGTCATTCTATCTGGCGCTACCATAGCGGTAGGGTCGATGCGGACCCAACCAATATCTTCCTGCCATGCTTCAACCCAGGCGTGAGCGTCGTACTGTCTTACGGTTAAAATTGACGTTGCTTGTTCTAATCCCCCTTGATAACCAGTGACGATTCGTGACGGAACGCCGGCTAGTCTAAGCATGTAGGTTAATGCAGAAGCATAATGTGAACAAAAACCTCTACGGTACGAAAACAGAAACTGGTCCACGGGTTCATTTTGCATTAAAGGTGGCTTTAAGGTGTATTTAAAGCTTTCTGGCGTGAATATCTCAGCAATTTTATGCATTTTTTCAAAATTACTCAGAGAATCTAAGGCTAAAGACTCAATATATTTTTTGGTCTCAGGGTTACCAGAGGAAGGCAATTGCAAGTATCGCTCAAAATTATGTTGTACTTTTTGTCTATCCAGGGGCATTTGATAGTAGGAATTCACAATATATAAACTATTGTTTTTCGCAGGTGTCGATGTAAACAGTTGGTAGTTGTCAGTTTGGTTAATTTCTTGTTGACTCATAACATCGGTTACAAGCGGAATGTCTAGAGAGTACAGCCATCTAGTTTGATTTGGTTCGGCAATGACTAAATATCGCCAGAAATCCCCAAAATAATTGACACTTTGTTGTTGGACTTGCACGCTTTGCTGTGGACCAACGGACCAAGATTGTCCATCAAAATAGTCCAGAATAATAGCCCGCCAATATCTATCACCAGGCTCAGGGATATCACCGGTAAATTCAGCTCTAAATACAAGGTCAGTGGACCTTGCTAAATTAGCAATATCGCCGGGGGTTATTTTCTCACTTAATCCAGTCTCGTTTTTCTTTTCGACAGGGGTTTCCCAAAACGGCGGAAAACGCGGCGCAATAATAAATACTAATGCTGCGATGGGAATTGCTTGAGCCAATTGTTTTGCGGTTTGTTTAGCTGCGTCAGTACTCGTTTGATTCCCCATGTTAAGCAAGAAGGCGATATAAAAAACCAAAAATACTGCGATGCTGTAATAAAGTGCAAAACCTAATCCCTGATGGAAGATAAAACCTGAGGCGATTAAAAAGATTTGTACAATAAGCACTAGATGAAAATCAGCAGTGGTTTTAAGCATTAAGAATTTTAGACTACAGGCCACAACTAGCAGGTTTACCATAGTGCTCAATAAGCCATATTCACCTGCAAAGGTAATTAAAAGTACAAGACAAAAAAGTGCAAATACATTTAAGGTTCTATTTTTTAACGCAGGAATAGGTTTGAAGGCTCTGGCCAAACAAATTAAATTAGCGCAAACAAATAACACCCAAACCCAGCCCATCATAGGTTCATACAACGGTGCCAACACCATGGTAAATAATATAGCGGATAATATTGAGGGAAGTTTAAGAGCTTTTTGGCTTAAAATTGTCACCATAATGATCAACCCAAAAAGCTAGTCGTAGAAGGTGACTGATTAAAGCTCGCCAGCAAGGATAAGCATTCTAATTGATGTTTATCACCCAGGTTTGGGAGTACCTTAGTAGTGCCTAAATCTATGCCGAATTTTACTTTATCACGATGTAATTGCTGTACTTGGAAGCATAAAATACTGAGCGCTTTTTCTGTATCCAAATGTTGGTAGTCTGCCAAAAATAACCAGCCAGAAACGCCCGCATTTTCAGTAAAGTCTTTACTTAGCATGCCTTGCCCTTTGGCCACATGTTTCCATGAGACATGATGCAATGGATCTGTTTTTTGGTAACTACGGATCCCTTGTAAATTATCAGAAACTACCATTTGAGAATCAGAAGAACTTGCACCACCACTATCACTGGCCATTTTGTGAAGTTTAGGCGGATGTTTAATTACACTGGGATACACGATCAGCTTGTCAGGGTAAACAAGATAACTCCAGCATTTAAATAAACCTAATCCATAAGTTGCTTGCACACAAACGCCGGGTAGAGCGTGTATCCCGCGTTTTAACTGTGGTAGTTGAATAGAGATATGTTGAGATTTTTCGCCACTGGCAGTGACATTTATTTTGTTGTGTAGCTTACCTAAACTAATATCAAGTTGACCGAACTCATATCTTTGCATGCTATCCAGTTCAAATTCTAAGTGCAGGCGACGGTTGGCAAAGTCAGGTTGAACCGGTAAAAAGCGCAGTTTATGCTGCGTAAAATAAAAATAACTATGAAATAAAGACAGTAAAACTAAGGCCATCAGCAGGTAACACATACTTAAAACAATGTTATTTTGATAGTTAGTGCCTAAAATAAATAAACATATACCTACCGCAATAGTTGCCCATCCGAAGCTACTTGGTAATACAAAGGTATTGTGAATATTAAAGCCTTTATTTTGCTTGGCTGCTGCACGCTGAATAATGTAGTTATAATGCCAAGTCCAATACCTCTTTTTTAGCTTGTAAATCATGCTGCCAGTGGATCAACTTGCTGTAATAAGTGTTCGCTATAACTAGAGCCTGTGGAATTTAATAACTGACCACGAAGTCTATGTTCGGCGACAGAGGGTAATATAAATTGGATATCTTCAGGCGTTACGAAGTCTCTGCGATTGACAAAGGCTGCTGCTTGAGCTGCACTGAATAGGGCTTTGCTCGCTCTGGGTGAGAGTGCATTGGGGAAATCGTTGCTGGTTCTTGTGTGATTAACCAAAGCGAGTAAATAATTTACCACTGAATCACTCATCATCACCTGAGACACTTTACGTTGCATTTCTTGTAATTCGTCAACGCTCATAACAGTATCAATTTCATCTACCGAGCTGTTATTCATTAGCATGGCTTTTTCAGCTTCAGCATTCGGATAGCCTAAGGATAGTTGCATTTGAAATCTGTCAAGTTGAGACTCTGGAAGAGGATGAGTCCCAGATTGATGCAACGGGTTTTGAGAAGCAATAACAAAAAATGGAGACGGTAGGGTGTGAGTTACACCGTCAATAGTAACTTGCCTTTCCGCCATGGCTTCTAAAAGTGCTGATTGGGTTTTGGGGCTTGCCCGATTAATTTCATCAGCCAAAATTAATTGGTTGAACACTGGGCCAGGATGAAACTCAAACGAATTATCTTTTTGATTAAAGATATTAACGCCTAACATATCTGCAGGCAGTAAGTCTGAAGTAAACTGAATACGTGCATACTCTAGCCCAAAGATTTTGGCTAAGGCATGAGAAAGCGTGGTTTTTCCCATACCCGGCAAATCTTCGAGCAATAGATGCCCATTTGAAATAATACAAATGAGGCTTAACTCTATTTGTGATTCCTTTCCTTTAACAAGCCTACTGACTTGTTCTATGCATTGTTTTATGTCATGGCGCATGGTAGTAGAGTTTTATAGTTTGCTTTCAATCTTGCATATTAGATGATTAAATAAAACATGCAATTATCAATCTGAATACCTAAGTATGTCGTAGACTTTTTAAGTCATTTTTATTAAACGGAGTTTTCATGTCTCAACACCCAAACGCTGGAAAGTTGCCTCAGCAATCATCTTTGATCAATGTCGCCAAATTAGTCACTGATTATTACAGTCTTTCTCCTGATCCAGAGATAGCTCAACAACAAGTATCTTTTGGTACTTCGGGTCATAGAGGCTGTTCTTCATCTTCTTCATTTAACGATGGGCATATTGCCGCGATCTGCCAAGCGTTGGCAGAGTATCGCATTGAACAGGGAATAGATGGTCCTATTTTTATTGGCAAAGATACCCATGCCTTATCTGAACCTGCGCTATTGACTGCAATTGAAGTGTTAACTGCAAATGAAATGCATGTGGTTATTCAATCGGACGAGGGATTTACACCTACCCCGGTTATTTCTCAGCGTATTATTCGTTACAACAGAGGTCGAACGTCAGGTTTTGCTGATGGTATTGTGATAACCCCTTCTCACAATCCGCCAACTGACGGTGGCTTTAAATACAACCAAACGCATGGTGGTCCAGCTGATACAAAAGCAACTAGCCAAATTCAAAACAGAGCCAATGAAATTCTGATTAACAAAGGTACAATTAAAAGACAAAGTATTCTATCCGCTAAATCATCAGGATATTTGACTGAAACTGACTTTGCACAAGATTATGTTGATGCGCTGATTGACGTTGTGGATATGCAAGCAATTTCTAATGCAAAGTTGAAGTTAGGCACTGATCCTTTAGGTGGTTCTGGTCTAGCTTATTGGGACATTATTGCTGACAAATACAAGATTGATATTGATGTTGTAAACCGAGAGCTCGATCAACGATTTGCATTTATGCATTGTGACCGAGATGGAAAAATCCGTATGGATTGTTCATCACCCTTTGCTATGACCGGGTTGATAAAACTAAAAGAACAGTTTGATGTAGCTTTTGGAAATGATCCTGACTTTGATCGTCATGGCATTGTGACGGCATCTTCCGGTTTGTTAAATCCAAATCATTATTTAGCAGTGGCAATTAACTACCTTTACACTCATCGTCCTCAGTGGTCGGACAGTATAGGTGTGGGTAAAACCCTAGTATCCAGCAGTATGATTGATCGAGTAGTAAATCGTCTAGGACGGCCATTATTAGAAATGCCTGTTGGATTTAAATGGTTTGTCGGTGGATTGTCGGAACAATCTATTGGTTTTGCGGGTGAGGAATCCGCTGGCGGTATATTCTTACAGCAAGATGGTCAAACCTGGGCAACAGACAAAGACGGATTTATCATGAGTCTTTTAGCCGCCGAGATCACAGCAACAACCGAAAAAGACCCTGGCTTACATTACAAAGAATTAACGGATGCTTTTGGCGTACCTGTGTACAAACGCATTGACGTGGCAGCTACATTAGAACAAAAACAGCGATTGTCGAAGTTAAAAGCTTCGGACGTTGATGCCTCATCCATTGCAGGTGATGCGATTACTAATATTCAAACACATGCACCTGGTAATAATGCGGCAATTGGCGGTGTGAAAGTATCTACCGAAAACGGATGGTTCGCAGCGCGTCCTTCTGGTACCGAAGATGTTTATAAAATTTACGCTGAAAGCTTTGTTGATGACAAGCATTTAGATGCCCTTATAGAAGAAGCGCAATCTTTAGTTACCTCAACTATCGGGTAGAAGTGATCAAAAGGTGTATTAAATGTAAATATAAAGTAAATATATGACATTTGAAATAAGGATATAATAAAAGCATCTTAAAAATTAACTGAATATTAACAAACATACGTATGTAACGCCTAAGTCAAAGTAGTATTACCTCTTTTGCTGTAATAAACTTTCATTAAGTGAGTTAATTACAGCATAAGAGGGAAAATCATGGCGCCTCGTACTACAAAATCTAGTAAAGCAACATCAAAAACTAAATCTGTTGAGGTTGAAACTGAAACCTTGACTAAGGACGATGTTAAAAATGCTATCGTCCGACATCTACATTGCTCGTTAGGCACGGATGAAAATAAAGCAGACAAACATGCCTGGTGGAAAGCGACGAGTGCTGCTATCCAAGAGCTAGTGCTCGAGCGGCTGCGTAAAACCCAGCGTACACATTATTTAAATGACACTCGCGCGGTGCATTACTTTTCCGCTGAATTCTTGATGGGACGATTATTGTCCAACAATATGCACAATTTCGATTTGTTTAATACGGCTAAAAGTGCGTTAAAAGAATTAGGTATGGAACTTACCGATGTTCTTGAAGAAGAACCGGATATGGCATTAGGAAATGGCGGGTTAGGGCGACTAGCGGCCTGTTTTATCGATTCACTCGCGACTATGGAATATCCAGCGATTGGTTATGGTATTCATTATGAGCATGGTCTATTTAGACAAGAAATTAAAAATGGCTATCAAATTGAACGACCTGATAGTTGGCGCGATTATGGTAATCCATGGGAAATTTGTCGCCCAGAGTCTATTCAGCAAATTTCGTTGTATGGATATGTAGAAACTAAATACGGTGCAAATGGAAAAATCCAGAAAGAATGGCATCCAGGCTCAATAGTCAAAGGGGTTCCTTGGGATATTCCTGTCGTAGGCTATGGCGGTAATACGGTCAACGTTTTACGTTTGTGGCAAAGTCAATCTTCAGGGTATTTTAACTGGGACGTATTTAACGCTGGCGGTTATGTGGATGCACAGCGCGAAAATGTACAAGCTGAAACAATTTCCAAAGTCCTTTATCCAAATGATGAGACAGAAGCAGGTAAGGAACTAAGATTAATTCAGCAATATTTCTTTAGCTCTTGTTCTCTAAAAGACATCATACGCAGATATAAGCGGGTCCATGGTGACGACTGGTCAAGATTTTCAGACCAAGTAGTAATTCAGTTAAATGATACTCACCCTGCGATCGCAATTCCTGAATTGATGCGAATATTAGTGGATAGAGCAGAACTTGATTGGGATACGGCTTGGGGCATTTGTACCAAAACCTTTGCCTACACCAATCACACTTTATTACCAGAGGCGTTAGAAAAATGGCCAGTGCGTATGCTGGAAAAAGTGTTGCCGCGTCACATTGAAATCATTTATGAGATCAACCACAGATTCTTACAGGAAGTTGAAAAGCAATGGCCGGGGAATAATCAAATAAAATCCAAGCTTTCGATAATAGAAGAAAATAATGGAAAAATGGTGCGCATGGGTAACTTAAGCGTCATTGGTTCATTCGCCGTCAATGGCGTGGCTGAAATACATTCCAAGTTAGTTAAATCGCAGCTGTTTCCAGAATTTGACCAGTTATATCCGGGTAAATTGACCAATGTTACCAACGGAATAACCCCTCGTCGCTGGTTAAAAGCATGTAATCCATTGTTGTCAGACTTAGTCGATAGCAAGATTGGCAGCGACTGGGTGTTAAACCTGAAAAAGTTAGATGAGTTGTCAGCATTTGCGACTAATAAAACCTTTCAAAAACAATTTATGGCAGTAAAACAGAAAAACAAAGATTTACTGGCAGAAGAAATATACAAATTAACCAATATTAAAGTCGATTCAAAAGCGATATTTGATATTCAAATAAAACGCCTGCATGAATACAAAAGACAACATCTAAATTTATTGCATATTTTAGCCTTATACCGTCGACTATTAGAAAACCCTGATTACGATATGCATCCTAGAGTATTTATCTTCGGTGCCAAGGCGGCTCCTGGCTATAAATTGGCTAAAACCATTATCTATGCGATCAATAAGATTGCGGATAAGATTAATAATGACAATAGGGTTAATCATAAGATCAAGGTGGTGTTTTTACCTAACTACCGCGTCTCTCTAGCGGAGAAAATGATTCCCGCCGCAGATGTTTCCCAACAAATCAGTACAGCAGGCAAAGAAGCATCGGGTACAGGAAATATGAAGCTGGCTTTAAATGGTGCTATTACTATAGGAACACTGGATGGGGCTAACATAGAAATTGCTGAAGAAGTCGGGGATGATAATATCTTTATTTTTGGCTTAAATGTTGATGAAGTAAATGCGTTACAAGCGAAAGGGTATAACCCATACGATTACTACTACGGAAACGCAGAAATTAAGGCAATTTTGGACTGGCTAGATACAGATTATTTTACCCCAGGTAATCCTGGCGAGTTATCAACCTTAAAACACAGTTTACTTGATGGTGGTGACCCATATTTAGTGTTAGCTGATTTTGCGTCCTACAGTGATGCCAATAAAAAATTAGACCTGGCTTATAGGGATAATTCGACTTGGGCAAAAATGGCAATTCTCAATACCGCCAAAATGGGCAAGTTCACGTCAGACCGTTCAATTGCGGACTATGTAGAAAAAATTTGGAAATTGAGTTCCTGCAACGTGCAATAATTTTCTTTTCTACTATCATCAAATAAGCCGGTTTTTACCGGCTTTTTTGTAAAGTATTTCATAAACAATACGATAAAGATTATATACGCAGAATAATAACAGGATTCTGGGAAGAAGCCGCCTGCTTAACATAAACTAGTGGACTTTATGATTACGAGTAAACATAAGCATTTAAATGAGATCCCTAACCGGTATCATTTCATTGAGATTATTGAACAAATCGCCAAAAAGGAAGGCCGATTTAGTTTAATGTTTCTTGATGTTATGCGCTTTTCTGATGTTTCTGCAGCCTTTGATCACAAAGCTGGAGATGAAATTTTACTGCAAATAGTCAATCGAATTGGTGCTATTTTCACTAATGCAAAAGCGGTTGGCCGATTAAGTGGTGACATCTTTGGTATTGTATTTACCGATGCTGTTACCGACAAATCTATTCGTAACGAGCATGCTCGTCTAATTTCCCATTTTAAAGCGCCACTGATGGTAAATAATACCGCGTTCATTGCTGATTTTAACGTGGGTGCAGCGATTCGGAAAAAAGAAACCAGTTGTGTCAACAGTGTTATTTCTCTTGCGGAAAGTGCGTTACGCAAGTCTAAATCTAATCAACACGTAAACTTTACCTTACTTTCAGATGATATTAATCAGGATCACGGAAAAGGCCTTGCATTAAAGGCGGATTTGACCCGCGCTTTAAATAACGAAGAGCTTGAGCTTTATTTTCAGCCTAAGGTTGATCTTAATTCATATGAAATTATCGGCGGAGAATGTCTATTACGCTGGAATCACCCGTTAGACGGTGTTGTTTTCCCTGGTACTTTGCTTAAGGCCGCTGAATCCTACAATATGATGAATGAATTAGGCTATTGGACGCTAGAAAGTGCTTTCCAAAGTTTATCCAAGCTTCAACAAGCAGATTTTAATGTGCCAATTTCTGTTAATTTATCGCCTACTCAGCTTTATGATCCTAGGTTATTGCCTGCGTTAAGAAAGTTAATTGATGAATATGCAGTGTCACCAAGTTTAGTTGAAATTGAACTTACAGAAGACGTAATGCTTACCCATTCTTTGTTGGTCAAACGTCAGCTAGATGAAATAAAAAGTCTAGGAATTTCGTTATCTATGGATGATTTTGGAAAAGGTTATTCAAATTTATCATTTGTAAGAGATCTTGATTTGGATGCTATCAAAATCGATAAGGCTTTTGTTTTTGGATTGACACAATCACCCGTAAACTCAGCCATTATTCAAGCAACCAAAATTATATGTGATGCCAAAGGTTGCGAAACCTATGCCGAAGGGATTGAAGATCTGCAACAACTCGCCATACTGAAATCTATGGGAATTTCCAAAGGGCAGGGTTTCCTATTTTCTCAAGCGGTACCATTACCTAAATTTATCGAACAATTGAAAGAAGGAAATTTTGCAACTGTGATCTATAAGGATCCAAATGTGCTAAACGCTGGCTAAGCATGCTAGTATAGGGATAAGTTAAATTAATCCTCAGATAAAAAGTGCTGTTAGATAATCAGAGTTTCTTGCAATATTCCCTCGATAATAGAGATAAATGGACACCATTTTCATATCAACTAAGTAACCTCCTTGTTCATAGTTCAGAGGAAGGCATCATATGTTTCGAGCCTTCGGACACCAACGAAAATACAAAATCTATAGTGTTGTCATGCGGTATTCATGGAAATGAAACAGCACCCATCGAAATTTGTGAGCAAATTGTCTCCGATTTGCATGCGCAGCGTATAACAACAAAACATCGAGTGTTGTTCATTTTTGGTAATCTGCCTTCAATGCTTATTGCAAAACGCTTTGTTGAGGAGAATCTAAATCGATTATTCAATCCAGATTTAACAAGTGATACCTTAGAAGGTAAGCGAGCCAAGGTATTGATGCAGCAGTTAAACGACTTTTTTGCAAATGGAAATCCTGATAAACGTTTTCACTATGATTTACATACCGCTATTCGCCCGTCAATAAATGAAAAATTTGCGGTGTATCCTTATCTTCATGGCAAGCCATATAATAAAAAACAATTAGCATTTTTATCCGATTGTGATGTTAATACTATATTGTTATCTCAATCACCGACCACCACCTTTAGCTACTATTCTTCTTATCATCACAACGCAGAGGCATTTACCGTTGAGTTAGGCAAAGTGAAACCTTTCGGCGAAAATGATATGCAGAAATTCGTCAAAGTAGACAATATGCTGAGAAAATTAATTCAGCAACAAGAGGTTGAAGTTACGCCGTTTGAAAAATGCCCATTACAAATATTTACTGTTAATCAGGTGATCAATAAAGGACAGGACGATTTTAGATTGTGTTTTGACGATGCCGCACCTAATTTTACTTCTTTTAAAAAAGGTGAGGTCATAGCAACTGAAAGTGGCAAAGAATTTGTGGCGCAAGTTGATGATGAAGCAATCGTTTTTCCTAATGCGAATGTACCTATTGGACAGCGCGCAATTTTAACGGTAAAACCTTATGAGCTTTGAATTAGATCCGCAATTAGCCAAAGACAGTGAATTAGTCTGTGATTTTGAAATTTCACAAGTACGCTTAATACTAGATTGTCAGTATCCATGGTGTTTGCTGGTACCAAGAATCAATGATGTCACAGAGCTGTCAGACTTACCTTATGCTACCTATATTCAAGTGTGCAGTGAGTCCAATCAATTAAGTTTGGCGATGCAAGCGGTTTTTACTCCAGATAAAATGAACATTGCCAGTATAGGCAATATGGTGAAGCAATTGCATATTCATCATGTTGCACGCTACACTGATGATGTCGCTTGGCCAAAACCTGTGTGGGGATTTGCTCCAATGCAAGCCTATTCAAAAAATGAATTACAAAAACGTAGCCAAGCGCTGATAGCGCAGATTCAATCGCAATTAAAGGACATAGAGTAATGATTATAACCACTACAAATTCCATAGAAGGGAAAAAAATTGAGCACTATTATGGCGTTGTTATTGGCGAAGCTATAATGGGCGCGAATGTATTTAAAGATTTATTCGCATCCATCCGAGATATTGTTGGCGGGCGCTCAGGAGCTTATGAAGAAGAGTTAACCAAGGCTCGAAGAGTCGCATTCGCTGAAATTGAGCGAGAAGCGCAAATGCTTGGGGCGAATGCCATTGTTGGTGTTGACCTAGATTACGAAGTCGTCGGTCAAAACGGAAGCATGTTAATGGTGAGTATTAGCGGAACGGCTGTAAAAGTCGCCTAAATAAAAATAGCGAGTGAATAGAGGTCTAAAAGCCTCTATTGTCGTCGTCATCGCCATCATATTCGCTATCTGGCCGTTTTTTGAAATCCTTGGGTAATTTAAATTTTGCCGAATCTTTGAGTAGCAAAATATTACCCACTATCACGCCTATCACTAACAATATTACGACCAGAATCCAACCTATTGACATGTTTCCCCCTTATTGTAGGTATATCTTTGTACTAGGTAGTCTAGGTTGTTGATCACGAATGTTTTGCCTAAAATGTCTGATTTATTCAGTTGGCGAGCTAAACAATCAACGTCAAAAGTATCTATAATTTTTTGCGCTATTGGCTTATAAGACATGTGCCAAGGTTCTGCAGCAACGCCACCTTTGTATTTTGCATAGGGAAAATAAAACCCGAAAGAATTAGCATTTTCATTAAGCCAATTTGACAATTGGGCACAAGGTCCTTGCCCAATATATTCTTCAGGAATCAATTGAAAATCATGTTGATGACGCTCAACGCTAGCTTTATCGTAGACGTCAAAATCTGTACCCCAATGATGTCGGCTAGCACCTGGCAGTGCTGACCAAAGCATAATAGCATGGGTTTTCTCTTCGTCATTGAGGGAAGCTGCATCTAGCACTTTGCCATCCAAAGTATTTAACGGGAGTTGCCCTTGCCACTTTCGATTCCATATAGAAAGCTGACGCTCAAAACTTCTAAAACTAGAGCAAATCTGAAGATCAACGCCTGCAGCCGAAGCTTCTTCCCGCATTGCTTGAAACGCCTGAGTAACTTCAAGTTGCAAACGATGCTCGCCTATAGGGGATAAATGCGCTTCATCAATTCCCATTATTTGCTCATTAGTCAGCATTATTCATCTACCAGAAGACGTTTTAAAATGTCAAAATATATAGCTTCTAATGATGTTAAGTTATCGACACTAACTTTTTCATCAATTTTATGAATCGTATTATTTTCTGGGCCTAGCTCGACGACTTGCGCTCCTGTAGGGGCAATAAATCGACCATCAGAAGTTCCTCCCGCAGTGGAAAGATTAGTGTCAATACCGGTCACTTGTTTGATACCATCTCGACATGCATCCACTAGTGCGCCAGTGGAGGTAATAAAAGGTTGTCCATTGACTATCCAATCTAATTCGTAGTCTAGTCCATGATTATCCAAAATATGAATGACTCGACGCTGCAATTCTTCAGCGGTTACTTCGGTAGAAAAACGAAAGTTAAAATTCCCATGAATTTCACCTGGCACCACATTAGTAGCACCTGTACCTGCATTTAAATTCGACACCTGAAAACTGGTTGGCGGGAAAAACTCATTCCCTTTATCCCAAATAGTATTTGCCAGTTCAGTTAAAGCCGGTGCAAATAAATGAATGGGATTTTTTACCAAATGTGGGTAGGCGACGTGACCTTGTATGCCCTTGACTTTCAAAATACCCGTTAATGATCCGCGTCGGCCATTTTTGATGGTATCGCCTGTTTTTAACGTAGAGGAGGGCTCGCCTACAATACAATAGGTAATTTTTTCATTACGCACTTCTAAGGTATCAATCACCCTAGTCGTACCGTTAATAAATGGGCCTTCTTCGTCGCTGGTGATTAAAAATGCAATCGATCCTTTATGATTTGGATATTGATTAACAAACCTCTCGGTCGCGCAAAGCATCGCTGCCAGAGAGCCTTTCATATCCGCAGCGCCTCTGCCATGAATAAATCCATCCGCCTCAACCGCATCAAATGGTGCATATTGCCACTGATCAACTGGGCCTGTGGGTACAACATCTGTATGGCCAGCAAAACAAAATACAGGGCTTTGTGTACCACGGCGAGCCCAGAGGTTAGTGGTATCTTCAAACACCATGGTTTCACACGTAAATTCAAGGGGTTGCAAAATCTCTTTAAAAAGGTCTTGGCAACCCGCATCTTCGGGCGTTACAGAAGGCCGTTGGATTAGATTTTGAGTGAGTTTAATTAAATTACGCACCCGTAAACACCTGCTCATATTCCTCGACTTTAAAGCCAATTAACAAGGTATCATTATGCACTAAGATTGGACGTTTTATCATAGAGGGATGCTTTGTGAGTATTTCTATAGCAGATTTGTCATTTATGTTTGCTTTAACCTGATCATCCAATTGGCGATATGTGGTACCACGTTTATTTACCACAGTATCGCTTCCAAATGCCGAAATAGCCTGCATTAGCACCTTGGTATCAACCTCCTGTTTTTTATAATCGTGAAACCGATATTCAATATTGTGTTCAGTAAGCCATTTTCTGGCTTTTTTCACTGTGTCACAATTGGGGATGCCGTACATTATTGTCATGTGTTCTCTCTTATTATTTTATTTTTGTATTTTGTAACCCGCTTTTATAAGCGAGGAAATAGCATTTTCTAAATCATTTTCTTTGACTAAAAAATAGTCGGTTTCAAAGGTGCTGACCACAAATATACTGATTTTTGCTTTTGCTAATACACCGCCGATTTCGGCCATTATACCTACCATTGTCAAGTTTAGTGGGCCGAGCACTTCAAGAACCCGCCAATCAAAATCAGTTTCTAACGCATCTATGGTCACAGATTGAGGTACCACTAATGATAATTCATCATAGGTTTTACCAATAAAATACACGTCACATTGTAATACCTTAGCGGGAATGTCGTTTTCTGGCTCTAATGTGTGTATAGCGAATGTTTCACCTAGTACCTGTAATGTTTGTTTTGACACTTTCACACCTTATCTGTAATTAAAACTAAATTGCGAAATCCACACTTTTGTTTATCCACAATTTCTGTGGATAACCTTGTGTATTGAATGCTTTCAAACAACTAAGTATATGATAATCTAATTAAATACCTGTTGTTGAACATATAGTCAATTATACAGCCTATTGACGATTATGTTAGCAGATAGATAAATCTTATTACCCTTTTATGCGAATTCTTTGCAATAATGGGTAAAAAAGGAAGTTAGATGCAAGCTTTAGATATTTTCGCTGGGCCAAGTGCGCTTAAAACGATAAAAAAAGAGGGGATAACCCCGCAGATGTTTACCGCTTTTTTGGGTGCTTCTGGAGGACCGAAATGGTTTGTGCTCTCGGGACTTGATAAAGTCATTTTTAATGAGTTTTTAGATCATTCTGAACAGCACATTGATATCATTGGCTCTTCGGTAGGGGCATTTAGAACAGCCTGCTTTGCACAAAACGATCCCGGTGCCGCGATAAGTCGATTAGCAGAGCGTTACAGTACAACTGTATATTCACCCAAACCAAACGCCAGAGAAATCACCCAAAAAGGCGTTGAGGTTTTACGCCATATGGTGAATGACGACAGTGTTCAAGAAATTCTAAGTAATCCTCGCAAATCAGTTCATATTATTGCTGCGCGCTGTCATGGATTAGTGGCAAAAGAGCCTCGCTTGCAGCAAGGTTCAGGTTTGCTTTTAGCAGCCTTTCGAAATATGCGTGGACGCCAGTTTTTGAAGAAAAGTTTTTCTAGGGTAATATTTCAAACCGGTACGCAGCCTTTGTCTTTTGTTGATGAAGCTGAGTTTTCTACCGAATATGCCCAATTGACCAAAGATAATTTACATATGTCGCTTATGGCATCTGGTTCTATTCCAATGGTCATTGAAGGTGTAGAAAACATTCCCGGTGTTGCACCAGGTATGTTCCGAGACGGTGGGATAATTGATTATCATTTTGACTTAAAGATCAATACGCCGGGTCTGGTTCTGTATCCCCATTTTTACCCCACACCAGTGCCAGGCTGGTTTGATAAGAATATTAAGTCTCGACAATGCCATGCAACTAGCTACGACAATGTTGTGCTTTTGGCACCTTCGGCTGAATTTGTTGCAAAATTACCTTATGGCAAAATAACGGACCGAGATGACTTTAAAAAATTAACCGCAGAAGACAGAATTAAGTATTGGAAAACGGTCATTTCTGAGTCTGATCGTTTGGCTGAATCCTTCTTTCATCAAATTCAAAGCGACAATGTGGCAGAATTTGTACAACCGATCCGTTTGAAGCGATAAATATTACAAAAATACTTGCGAAAAAAAGTTAACTTGGTAATATTCACGCGCTTTCACAGCATGCGTCTATAGCTCAGTTGGTTAGAGCGCTACCTTGACATGGTAGAGGTCCCCTGTTCGAGTCAGGGTAGACGCACCATTTATCTCCCCAAGGCCATAAAAAAGGCCGAAAAGCATTCACTTTCCGACCAACTTCACTATGCAAATAATAAATTTGTATTAGGCCGCTAGGGCTTTTGCGATTGTAGAGTTAAAGGCGTCTAAATCGCCTGGATTTCGACTGGTAATAATTTGGCCGTCTTGCACCACTTCTTTGTCTTTCCAAAAAGCGCCTGCGTTTTCCACATCGGTTCTAATGCTTGGGAACGAGGTGATTTGCTTAGATTCAATTACACCCGCTTCGGCCAATAACCATGGACCATGACAAATGGCAGCTACTGGTTTACTGTTATCTTTGAAAAATGCTTTAACAAAGGCAATTGCCTTGTCATTGGTACGCAAAGTGTCAGGATTGATTAAGCCTCCAGGCAAAACTAGGGCATCATAGTTATCTGCATTCGCATGTTGCAATCGAATATCAACCTTAACATCGCTCCCCCAGTTGTCGCCATCCCAACCTTTAATGGTGCCACTTTCAAGTGAAATAACATCAACCTGAGCACCAGACGCTTGTAGATGCTTTTTAGGTGATTCAAGTTCACTTTGTTCGAATCCGTCGGTGGCTAAAATGGCTACGCGTTTGTTTGATAAAGTCGTCATGATTTCTCCTTACCTGATAAAAAATAAATTATACAAATAGGAGAAGCGAGATGTGTGCCAGTTTAAAGGTTACAGTATCGTATGCTAACTGTATGAAAAATATAAATTATTTTAATAGGAGTTTAAGGTGATCTTTGAATAAGATAGGGTTTGAGTGAGTAGGAATTACAAAGCATGTAATTCCTACTTAACCATTGAAGGGATATATCAGACGTAATTACACATCGTAGGTGGTAGATGCTGTATCACCACCGCGGCCAGTCCAGTTAGTGTGGAAAAACTCGCCTCTTGGCTTGTCGATTCTTTCATAGGTGTGAGCACCAAAGAAATCTCGTTGAGCTTGCAATAGGTTCGCTGGTAAACGAGCTGTTCTAAAACCGTCAAAGTAGGTTAGGGCAGAGCTTAAACAAGGTACTGCAATTCCATTTTCAACCGCAGTGACTATCACTCTTCGCCAGCCTGTTTGGGCTGACTCTACTGTGTCTTTAAAATAAGGAGACAGTAATAAGTTTTGTAATTCGGGTTCTTGGTCATAGGCTTCTTTAATTTTGCCTAGGAATGCAGAGCGGATAATACAACCACCACGCCACATTAGCGCTATACCACCGTAATTTAGGGCCCAACCGAATTCTTTCGCGGCTTCATGCATTAACATATAGCCTTGAGCGTAAGACACGATTTTTGCTGCTAGTACAGCTTGTCTAAGTTGTTCAATAAAGGCTTCTTTGTCACCACTGAATGAAACCTCTGGTCCTGAAACCACTTTAGAAGCGGCAACACGTTGTTCTTTCTTAGCAGAAATACAACGGGCAAATACTGAATCGGCAATTAGAGTTAAAGGAACGCCTAAATCAAGGGCGGTGACACCTGTCCATTTTCCAGTACCTTTTTGTCCCGCAGTATCTAAAATATACTCAACTAAAGGTTCGCCGTTTTCATCTCTGTAAGCAAAAATGTCTTTGGTGATATCAATTAAATAGCTATCTAATTCTGTGGTGTTCCAATGAGCAAAGACTTTTTGGATTTCGTCAGTGCTTAATCCTAAAACAACTTTCATTAATTGGTATGCTTCGCAAATAAGTTGCATATCGCCATATTCGATGCCGTTATGTACCATTTTGACAAAATGGCCTGCGCCAGCATCTCCAACCCAATCGCAACACGGTACTTCTTGCTTAGTATTTTCGTCAATGACTTTGGCTGATATAGCTTGAAAGATATCTTTAACTAACGGCCAAGCCTTCTTAGATCCGCCTGGCATAATTGAAGGTCCAGTAAGTGCGCCTTCTTCACCGCCTGATACGCCAGTACCTATGTACAAGAAACCTTTACTTTCGAGGTATTCAGTTCGGCGGTTTGAATCAGGGAAGTGGGTGTTACCGCCATCGATTACGATGTCACCCGGCTCAAGATATGGAATGAGTTGTTCTATAAAGTCATCAACGGCTGCGCCAGCTTTTACCATCAGCATAATTTTGCGGGGCGTTTCCAATGATTTAACCAAGTTTTCTACGCTGTCAGCGCCACGGATGTTTTTACCTTTCGCGCGACCATTTATAAACTTTTCAACTTTTGAATAACTGCGATTGAATGCTGTAACTGTAAATCCTTTAGATTCCATGTTTAATATGAGGTTTTCCCCCATAACAGCTAGACCAACTAATCCAATATCTGACTTTTCTTTCATTCAATTTTCCTTAGCAGTTTTGTATAAACTTCTACGACAATGTTGTGTGTATTTATAAGCAAAGAATACCACGATGGATCCTTCAAATGACCTCAAACCCATCACATTTTTTAGCTATATGAAATAACATTTTTGCGTTAGGTTTTTCTGTTTCATGGTTTATACGGACAGTACTAAACCAACTTACGGGTGAGCTTTGCATTCATATTTCTTTTGCATGTCTTGGACAGACAAGGTTACTAATGATTTTAAAATCGATAAATCAATATCATCCAATTTGTTTATATATAGACAAGATTTACCAAGCTTATGTTTGCCTAATTTATCAAGCAGCTCTTGGTATTGAGTAAACCCAGGCATTATATAAACCGCTAGATTTTGTTTTCTGGGGGAAAAACCCGTGACAAAAAAATCCCCTTGGTGGCCACTATCGTATTGATAGTGATATTGACCAAAACCAATCATACTGCCATGCATATACGGAGAGTAACCAGAAGCCTCCTCTAATAAAGTCAGTAAAACCTCTGCGTCGGCTTTTCTACGAGCATTGTCTACAGTTGATAGGAATTCTAAGACATCTTTTTTCATCTCAATTTCACCATCTCTCCCAGAAAGGTGCGCAGATGTTAGCATAACCCATAGTAAAAAGTCCCATGAAATAGGCTAAAATCAATGATCAAACTGTTTTCTTATTGAGAGGTTTTAGTCCCTAATAATTCGTTGATACAAGTTTTTAATTCCTGCAGAACGATAGGCTTATGCAAATAGGCGTTCATCCCTTTGGATAAGCCTTTATGGACTTCTTCTGACATTACATTCGCGCTTAATCCAACAATAATAATATCATTGTCCATCTGGCGTATAATTTCTGTTGCTTTAAAACCATCCATAACTGGCATGTTGATATCCATTAGAATCATATCAAACTCATGTTTTTTAAATGCTTCTATGGCTTCTTCTCCATTTAATGCATGAACAACTCTATGACCAAAGTTTTTCAACATGTTAATGGCGACGGTTGCATTTATCTCGATATCTTCAACTAAGAGAATTTTCGCGGGCTTCCTATTTTCTGCCTTCTGTTGAATAGTTTCTGTCGAATTATTCGATAAACTAAGCAATAAACTGTCGAAAAAGGCTTTTTCATTTAATAAAAATGGCGGGAATTTAAAGGTATCGTCGATTTTTTGTAATGCAATAACCTTTGTTGTATCACCAGAAGATTGTCTATTGAGTAAATCTAAAATATAGGTAATACGAGGATTTAACTCTAAATCACAGACAATTTGAGGGATCTTAGTAGCACCAAGTGTGTTATCAACTTGTTCGGTCAATGAAGTGAATTGGCAAGGGATAGATACAAAAAATTCGCTTCCTTCTCCAACATTTGAAGTGACCTGAATATTCCCTTGCATTAATTCAACCAGTTGTTTAGAAATTGACAAGCCTAACCCAGTACCGCCATAGTCTTTCGATGTGGCTGGATCTGCTTGTTCAAAGGGATCGAACAAAATATCGATTTTGTCTGGAGGTATGCCTATACCGCTGTCTTTAACACTTAAAAGAAGTTCTCCTTGTTGTTTAGAGTTTAGATTAAAATCGACATTTAAATGGATAAATCCACGCTGGGTAAATTTGACAGCATTGTTAAGCAAATTAATTAGAATTTGCTGGACACGTAATTTGTCAATTGTGACAGCAAAGGGCACTTGGGGTTGAATGCTTACTCTAAATTCAATTGACTTCCGATCGGCTAAGACTTGCATTATTGAGCAAACATCTAATATCAAATTACTGACAGGGGCATGAGATTCACTCAGTTTTAAACGTTGTTCGGTGAGTTTGGAAAAATCCAAAACATCATTTATCACCGAAAGTACCAATTGACTGGTACTATTCATTTGTTGCAAGAAACGTTTGCGTTCAGCATTGTTCTTGGCGTTTAAACTCAATTGTGCCAACCCTAACAACCCATTTAATGGTGTGCGTAGTTCATGACTCATATTGGCCAGAAATTGCGACTTTTTAGTGGCTAGATCTTCCGCCGCTTCCCGAGCCTCTCTAGCATTGATCAAACTACGTTTTTCAATATTTCTTAATCGGTTGAATTCGTTTGCGATATGTTCGAACTCATCACCTGATTTTAGATGAATATTTTGATAGGTGTTGTTGTCTGCTTGCTGCTGAATGGTTCTTTCGATAACGTCCAAAGGTGTACGAACAAACTTACTGATGAGTAAGTAAGTAAATAGACTGATAATTAAAAAGAAACAGAAGGCAATAATAATAGCTTCTTGCTTATAGGCAAGATAACGCTTATCTATTAAATAGGTGTCAAAGTACAAAACCAAAACAAATTTAAGTTCTTTCTGATAATCATCGGAGATGGTGGTCACAGGGTAAGATAGAGCGAATGTGTTATTTATTTCTTGGGTGAAAGAGTAGTTATCTCCGAATTTTGCGGCAAGATATGCCTCTTGCATTGGCGCTGGCAAATATGCGTAGTTTTGCTTTGCTAATCTGTATTGGCTGGAAGCTACAACCTCATCTGTTTCGGGATTCAGAATCACTACTTTTAGAATATTATCATTTAATCCAATAACAGTGACTATACGTTTAAGGCGCTCTAAACTACTTCCTTCATCAACTTGCATTGCCGCTTGGCTAGCAATGTTCAAAGAATTCTGTTTGGTATTCTCAAATAATTCTTTGTAATACAGCTCTAATAAAGCGTTAGTCATAAAATAAGTGATAACCGCAAAGCAGACTCCCAGCGGTATCAAAAGTTTTGCCACTAAACCTATTCGCATATTACAAATCCACAAAGGTTTGTTGAAATTGCTGGCAGTTTCTATCAGTTGCAATGCGACAAGATTTTACCAAGGTATTGTTTAGCAATTCTCGTTGTTCTAATAATTCACCATGTTGCTGACGATTTAACATTTTAATGCTTTTCATTGATGTTCTGACGCTTTCTTCATCCACGTCAGCAACACTGGCGACAAAACGATAAAACTCGTCGGTGTTTTGTTCCATCAGGTCGACGGCGTCAAACCAAAAATTTCTAAATTGAACTTTGGTTTGTTCAGAAATATGGGGTTTGGCATAAATTATATCGAAAATTTGGTCTGGATGGTTTTGCGTATCAAATAATTTATGTACCTTTGGATTGGCTAGAAGCCTCGTAGAAATTGGTGGGTATGTTACACAGGCATCAATGCCACCATCTTTAAAGGCTTGCTCACAGTGGGTTTCGGAGATAGAAATTTGTTTTATTAATTGGGTAGGTACGGGGGAATCAAACATCAAAGAAAGTACATATTCACCGATTCCATTTGACGGAACGGCAACTCTTGCACCTTTAAGTTGTTCTGGTGTTTGAAATTTTTTATCCGCGATCACCACATCGCCACCGTTGGAATAGTCAGTAATTACGATAGGTGTGAGCTGCATATTTGTTAAGGCGACCGCATTGGTAAACTCGAGCATAGAAGAAGCGGCTATGTCTACCTGAGATTGTAAGTAACTTCTGCGGTAATCTGGCATATTAGTTGGCTCTAAGACTTTTAATCTTATGCCGTGTTTTTTATCTAAGCCTTTTTCCATGGCGTAGTAGACAGGATAAAAACCATACCAAGTCCCCATGATCATGGTAAGAGGTTCAGTTTTTTTCGATGGATGACAACTAATCAGCAAACTTAAACTTAATAATAAAATCAGTTTTCTCACGATTTGCTCAAAAATCCTTAAAAGGTTTAAAAATGATTACTTTTGTTATTTAAGGTTATCGACCAGATGTTTTTAAATAACAATTAATTATTTTTATTTTGCTAATAATGGTTAGACTAGGTTAAATTCAGTACTTAGTAAAATCTCTTGAGGAAAACGCATGAGAAGAGCAGTAATAGTCACGGGAGGCAGCTCTGGTATTGGGCTTGCTATTTGTTCACTATTCGAACGAAGTGGTTATAAAGTGTTTAATCTAGACTGCAATCAAGGGGAAATTGGTCAGTGGATAGACTGTGATGTAACTGACCACATTCAGGTTAGAAAAGAAATTGAAGCAATTTATCAAGATACAGTCGTTGATACCCTTGTCTGCAATGCAGGAAAACACTATTCAGCAAGCATTGAAAATACTAGTGAGCAAGATTTAGTCGACTTATTTAATCTAAATGTTAAAGGCGCGTTTTCCGCCACTCAGAGCGTACTCCCATATATGAAAAACGCTAATTTTGGCCGTGTGATCTATATTGCATCTGAGCAGGCGTTGGTAGGTAAGCCCAACTCATTTGCTTATAACCTCACTAAACATGCGTTAGCGTCAATGGCTAAAACGACAGCATTAGATTATGCGTCATTTGGTATCACTGCAAATGCAATTTGCCCCGGCACAATAGACACGCCTCTGTATCAGAATGCGATAAATAACTATTGCCAACGTTCAGGTGCCGATCCTGAAAAAATTCATGCAGAAGAAGCTCAATGCCAACCTGTGGGAAGAATAGGGCAACCAGAAGAAGTGGCTGAATACGCGCTGTTTTTAGCGTCCGAAAAATCTGGATTCATAACCGGTAGCTTACAAGTCTTGGATGGCGGATATACTGCTCGATAATATGATGCAAAAAATAATCGATCCTCATTTACATTTCTTTGACCTTAATAAAGGAGACTATCATTGGTTACAACCTCATAATCCACCATTTTGGCCAGATAAAAATATCATTTTTAACGATTTTAATGAATCGAATATTCAACTAGATAGTCAATTTGAATTAGCTGGATATGTACATATTGAAGCGGGCTATGATAACAATCAGGGATGGCGGGAAATTGAACGATGGGAATCATCAGCAACTATTTCTATGGCGAGCATGCAAGTGTTGAACCTCGCGGAACATCCTGATGACTTTATTGATAATATTACCCAAGGAATCAGCCGAAAAAGTTTTCGTGGTGGTCGACATATTATTGAATCACCAATGGCAGCGAAAGATTCTCAAAATGTAATAAAAAATCTTAAGTATTTAAGCAAAATGAAGTTGTTGTTTGAACTTCAAATTGACCTTGCAGACCAGGAACTGTGTCGCTGGACGCTTGGTATTTTAGAGCAGGTTGGTGAGCTTCAAATTGTGCTTAATCATCTTGGCTTCCCGCCATCTGCCGGGACCTTGCCCTTCAAACGTTGGCAAGCTAATTTCAAACAATTAACACAATTTAAAGCGCTAGCTGTAAAAGTGTCCGGATTTGAAATGACAAATAGAGCATTTAGTGAAGATAGCATAAAGCAGTATTGCGATTATGCGCTTTCTGAGTTAAGTCAAGAGCAAGTACTTTTTGCGAGTAATTTCCCGTTGGTTCTCTTTTCATATTCATATCAAGACTACTGGGATATGGTGTTCAGAGCCCTTGTTTCACTTGGTTTGGATGTCAACAAGCTAATGTATTCCAATGCCCTAGAACGTTATAGCTTAACCACACTGTCACCGAATAAATAAAAAAGGTACTGATAAACAGTACCTTTCGCTTCTTTTAAGTACTTTCAACTGTCTATTTTACCGTGACATTCGGCGAGCGTTTAACGACTTTATCGTTTAGCTCAATACCTATACCTGGTAAGTCAGGCACCTTAAAGATACCATTTTCAGGTTGATAATCTTGAACACATAATTCTCTATTCCACGCTTTTATTGCATATGTATGGTGTTCATGAATGAGAAAATTAGGAATTGCTGCTTCTAATTGTAACGAGGCCGCTGTAGCTACTGGACCACCACAAACATGGGCTTGAATGCGAATATCATAAATGTCAGCATAGTCGCAAACCTTTTTAGTTTCGGTAAAGCCACCTGAAAGACCCACATCTGGTTGGTAAACATCGATACTTTGATCTTCAAAATAAGGTCTAGCATCCCATCGGTGATAGAGTCTTTCACCACCAGCAATAGGTACTTTTACATTTTCTGCGACTTTTTTATGCACAGCTGAATTTAAATAGTTAACTGGCTCTTCAAACATCATACAGTTAACCTCTTCAATGACTTTGCCCATCTGGATAGCAGATGCACAGCCCATCAAAGAGTGAGCTTCGAATATGATATCTACCTCGTTACCCACTGCATCTCGAATGGCTCTTAGTCGGTCTCCAAAGAGTTTCATTTGTTTAGGGGTAAATAATTTAGTTCTATCAAAACTGGAATCGCCATTTTCGTCATACACAATAGGATCCACTTTTACCGCATCATAGCCCTGAGCTAATGCTTTTTCAGCAGCCTTTGCGTAATCAGATGGGGTTAGCATTTTGGTGCAATCTTCATCCCAATCAAACTGTAATTGACTTGCATAGGTGCGTAAATTATCGTTGGTTTTACCACCTAGTAATTGGTAGACAGGCACATTTAAGGCCTTGCCTTTAATGTCCCATAATGCCGTATCTATAGCGCTCATTGCTGCATATAAAACAGGCCCGCCACCTAAGCCCCAAAAACTCTCTCTAAGCATTCGAGACCAAAGGAGTTCGGTTTTGAAAGGATCAAAATCAATTAAAACCGCCTCTGCGATTTCTTTAATCATGGCCGCTGCTGCACTGTGACCCCAATCATAGGCTAAACCGGCTTCGCCGACACCAGTGATGCCTTCGTCAGTGGTGATACGCACAAAGATAGGATTCCAAGGCGGGCGCTCAGGGCAATGAATATCAAATATTTCAACTTGTTTTATTTTCATATTATGTTCTTTTTACTGGTCGAAGTTTGGGTAGACTCTTTTAACTCTTCGCATCATGGCTGGCCAGGTTTTTTGTCCTCCAGTTTGTCCTGTATGTACTATATCTGCTTGAGCCTTTATTCCATCAATAATGGATTGGTCAACTTTAATAATGTCTTCGTTCGAACCCATTAATTTTACTTGAACCATGCAAGCCATAATTAGATCGTACATATGCATGAAAGCGTCACCAATAGTTTTACCCATGGTTAGCGCGCCATGATTGCGTAATAACATAAAATTAGCGGTGCCTAAATCATCTTGAAGCCGCTTGATTTCATCATGGTTTACCGCCAAACCTTCGTAACTGTGATAAGCCATACTTGCAAGAGCAAAGGCTGAATATTGAGAGTAGGGTTGTAATCCTTGGGGTAAACTCGCGATAGCGATGGCATCAGGATGATGCAAGTGCAACGCGCATTGATCATCATGTCTGGCTTTATGCACCGCACTGTGAATAGTAAAGCCAGCAGGATTAATGTTAAACGGACAATCGGGATCTAAAATATTGCCCTCTATGTCTATTTTTACTAGATTCGACGCTGTTACTTCTTCAAATGTCAATCCGAAAGCGTTTATCAACAAGGCTTCTGTACCAGGAATGCGTGCTGAGATATGGGTGTGAATTAAATCATCCCATCCGTGCATCACCATTAAACGATAGGCTGCGGCTAATTCAACTCTGGTTTGCCATTCGGTATCAGAGACTTTATTTTTTACATCTAATTCGGGAATACTGTAATCAATCATAATTTAACAAAAATGGTAATAAAGGCGGCTCCATAAACAAATCATACTGTAAACAAACAGGGTTGTCTCGGGTAGAAATACCCCAAAAGTTAAATAACGAATAAAGATAAACAGGTTCTAGTCGCATGTGGCAAAAATTTCTTGCCAATGAGTCACATGGGTGGACATGCTTTGCTTATAGCTCTGATAATCAATAACTATTTTCTTATGCACATAATGTGTAAAGTTGTCGGGTAAATATGTTGAGTCAATGAGTTGTTCTAAGATAGGACTAAGTTGATAATGATATCGATTTAATTCACTAGCGAGGGGCTGAATTTTTTCAGCAAAAAACATTGTAAATATATTGCGCATAATAGTCACATCTTCTTTTTCCGACGCATTTCTACAAGTATTTTTTTGTTTGAAGGCAATCAGTATAGGATTCATTGCATCTAAACGTTTGTTTAACAGTTGTTGAGTTCGCCAAATGCGCGCTAATAACCTGCTGTTGTCCAATGCTTTTAAATGCTCTTCAAGCGTTAGCAAATCGATGGCATCTTGTTCTAACGATTCAAGAAGTGCTTTAAGCGCCATTTTAGTTTGATTAAAGTTGTCTGCTGGTGCCGCTGAAATGAAATCTCCCGCAATGGAAAACGCATTATAGGTTTCATTACTTTGGGTCAACATGTTTGCCCAGTTATAGCCTAGATTTTGTTGTTTAATTTCCAACCAAGCGGATAGTTTGTCACCTATCACTTGATTATCATCAAGTTGGGCTAAACAATTTTTCAACTGGATTAAAATGGTCTTTTCGTAGGCGAAACGAATAGAAGGGAGCTGCATTTTGCCCAAAGCCGTGTTTCTTTGAGCAACGGTTTTCGTTAACTCGCATTGGTCTAGCGCATAAAACTCCCGCAAATTTATTTGGATCTCGTCCACCGAAATTCGCATATCGACTTTGTCTGGCGCATTTAATGAAATAGGTGATGAAGGAATAGGGGTTTCAAATTCGACAAAACTTTCTAGACGACGATGTAAATCCGTCAAATCGCCCTCAATTTTTTGATGCTGATTACAAGCAGATAAAAATACCAAAGATATAAAAGATGCAAAAAATCCCTGCCATTTGTTCATCGATTGACCTGTAAAAATCTAAATTCAATACTAAGCAAGTTTTTCAACCTCAATTTAAGAGAGTTTTCGCAACAGAATGTTGGAGCATTTGAGACCAACGCCGATATTACGATTTTAGATAATAACAAAGTTCACTATAACGAAGGTTTTATTTGCAACTGGGCTTGTCCTGTCGTTATAATTTTGCGCGGTTTATTTACCATTACATATAACACTTTACAATATATCAAGTGGCGCATGGTAGGCGTCACCACTGAAAAGGAAAATTATGCCTGTAATTACTCTCCCTGACGGAAGTCAACGCTCTTTCGAAAATCCCGTTTCTGTTCTAGATGTTGCTAATGATATTGGCCCTGGTTTAGCCAAAGCAACCATTGCAGGAAAGGTTAACGGTGAACTTGTCGATGCTGTCGACCTCATTCACAATGACGCACAATTGCAAATCATTACATCCCGTGATGATGAAGGGCTTGAAATCATTCGTCACAGCTGTGCTCACCTTATTGGTCATGCGATAAAACAGCTATATCCGTCGGTCAAAATGGCAATAGGGCCGGTGATCGAAAATGGTTTTTATTATGACGTCGATTTAGACGAACCATTAAACCAAGAAGAGCTGGATAAAATTGAAAAGCGAATGCTTGAACTCGCTAAAACCAATTATGATGTGGTGAAAAAAGTAGTCAGTTGGGCAGAAGCTAGAGAAACTTTTGTCGATCGTGGAGAAGATTACAAAGTTCAAATTTTAGATGAAAATATTGAACAGTCTGATAAACCTGGTCTTTATCATCATGAAGAATATATCGACATGTGTCGTGGTCCACACGTACCAAACATGCGATTTTGCCAACATTTTAAATTAATGAAAGTTGCAGGCGCTTACTGGCGCGGTGACAGCAATAATAAAATGTTGCAGCGTATTTACGGCACTGCATGGGCAGACAAAAAGCAATTAAAAGCTTATCTAAATCGCTTAGAAGAAGCTGAAAAACGCGATCACAGAAAAATTGGTAAAACTTTAGATTTATTTCATTGGCAAGAAGAAGCGCCTGGAATGGTGTTTTGGCACAATGATGGCTGGACAATCTATACCGAGTTGGAGCGTTTTATTCGTCATAAATTACATGAATATGACTATGATGAAGTAAAAGGCCCATTGATGATGGATAGAAGTTTGTGGGAAAAGTCAGGCCACTGGGACAAATATGCTGAAAACATGTTTACCACAGAATCTGAGAAGCGCGAATATGCAATCAAACCTATGAACTGTCCAGGTCACGTACAAATTTTTAATCAGGGTTTGAAATCATATCGGGATCTACCGCTGAGAATGGCTGAGTTTGGTTGTTGTCACCGAAACGAGCCATCTGGGTCATTACATGGTTTGATGCGAGTGCGAGGGTTTACCCAAGACGATGCCCACGTTTTCTGTACTGAGTCTCAAGTGTTAAGCGAAGTGAGTAAATGTATAAAGATGATTTACGATACTTATGGCACTTTTGGCTTTGAAAAAATTGCGGTTAAATTATCGACCCGTCCAGAAAAACGTGTTGGCTCAGACGAAGTCTGGGATAAATCAGAAAAAGCATTGGCTGATGCACTTAAAGCAAATGATATCGAATTTGAATATCAGCCGGGTGAGGGCGCATTCTATGGTCCTAAAATTGAGTTTACTTTGTACGACTGCTTAGACCGTGCATGGCAATGTGGAACGGTTCAACTTGATTTCTCTATGCCCAACCGATTGGGATCGACCTATGTGGACGAAGATGGAGAAAGAAAAGTGCCGGTAATGATCCACCGGGCTGTACTAGGTTCACTAGAACGCTTCATTGGGATTTTAACTGAAGAGTTTGCGGGAGCTTTCCCAACGTGGTTAGCACCGACACAGGTGGTCATCGCTAACATAACCGATAGCCAAGCCGATTATGTGGCTGATGTTAATAAGCAACTGAAAAGTAAAGGCATTCGTGTTAAATCTGATGTTCGAAATGAGAAGATTGGGTTTAAGATTCGTGAACATACATTGAAGAAAGTGCCTTATCTTTTAGTCGTGGGTGACAAAGAGAAAGAGGCCGGTCAAGTAGCGGTTAGAACCCGAAAAGGGGTTGACTTAGGCGTCATGAAAGTAGAAGAATTTATTAATTTTGTGTCAGAAGATATAAATTCTAAAAAAATTCAATAGCATGAATTGAAAGAATCGGTATAATACCGCCCATTGTAATTTACGAATATTGTAAATTCGGCGAAATTACATTGTTTTTTTAATAATCTTGGAGGATTAGCATATTAAAAGCGGCGCTACTAAAGCTCAGAGCGATAAAGCTCGAATTAACGAAGAAATTACTGTTAAAGAAGTACGTTTAATAAAGGCAGATGGAGAACAAGTTGGTGTTGTATCCATCGAAGAAGCACTGGAATCAGCTGTTGAAGCCGGCGTTGACTTAGTAGAAGTCAGTCCTAATGCTAATCCGCCCGTATGTAAGGTGATGGACTACGGGAAGTTCTTGTTTGAAAAGAGCAAGGCTCAGAAAGAGCAAAAGAAAAAACAAAAGCAAATTCAGGTCAAGGAGATTAAATTTCGCCCTGGCACTGATGAAGGCGATTACCAGGTAAAACTGCGCAACCTGCGTCGCTTTCTAGAAGGTGGTGATAAAGCCAAAGTCACAATTCGCTTCCGCGGACGTGAAATGGCGCATCAAGATATAGGTATCGACTTGCTAACACGTGTTAAAGACGATTTGCAAGACGTTGCTACTGTGGAGTCTTTCCCTAATAGAGTGGAAGGTCGCCAAATGATCATGGTGCTCGCCCCAAGTAAGAAGTAGTTAAGGTTTTTTAAAGTACAAAGAGTCTGCACAACTCAATGTCACCTTGCTGCATAATGTCATAACTGATTGGTCTGCAACTATCAGTTTTAATTTAATAAATGCGGAGTTTTAGCAATGCCTAAAATGAAAACAAACAGCGGAGCACTTAAGCGCTTCCGTAAGACTGGCTCTGGTCGCTTTAAGAGCAAACAGTCTCACTTGCGTCACATTTTGACCAAGAAGAGTTCTAAGCGTAAACGTCATTTACGTGGTAAGAAGTTAGTTCACACTAGTGATACAGCTCTTATCCAACGTATGTTGCCCTACGTATAAGTAACTTGAGGAGACTAAAGAATGGCTAGAGTAAAACGCGGTACAATCGCCCGCGCACGTCATAAGAAAGTATTAAAACAGGCTAAAGGTTACTACGGCGCACGTAGTCGTGTGTATCGCGTAGCGGTACAAGCGGTAACAAAAGCTGGTCAATATGCATACCGTGACCGTCGTCAGCGTAAACGTCAATTCCGTCAATTATGGATTGCTCGTATTAATGCTGCTGCACGTCAAAATGGTATCAGCTACTCTCGTTTCATCAACGGCTTGAAAAAAGCTTCTGTTGAAATCGATCGTAAAATATTGGCTGACATCGCAGTACACGACAAAGCAGCTTTCACTGCTTTAGTGGATGCAGCAAAAGGCGCACTAGCGTAAGCTAGATTTTATTAACAAAGATTAAGCTCTTTGAAAAAAGCGAGCAGGAAGCTCGCTTTTTTTATACGTAAAAAAAGACCGGAATCAACTTCCGGTCTTTTTTCGTTTTAAGCTTTTGTCCA
Source organism: Glaciecola sp. 1036 (assembly GCF_050306235.1). Taxonomy (NCBI): domain Bacteria; kingdom Pseudomonadati; phylum Pseudomonadota; class Gammaproteobacteria; order Alteromonadales; family Alteromonadaceae; genus Glaciecola; species Glaciecola sp. 1036. The sequence goes on from NZ_JBLWFH010000006.1 coordinate 228,883, forward strand.
TGCAAAAGATTGGAAAGGTTTATCAACAGGTGTCTCAGCTACGTGATTTACGTAATTGCTCAACACTTTTTGACCAAGAATTAAAATAATATCCAAAATATTTCGAGGTTTAAAACCAGCATCTAAAAATCTTTGTTTTTGGGTATCACTTAACACACCGCGATTTACCACTAATTCAAGCACGGTTTCTCTTAACACATTTAATTCATCCGTTGGTAAGGGGGTTTCATTACGCAGGGCTTCATTAACCTCTTTTGACACTTTCATACTGGTTGCAATAGCGGTATGCGCTGGAACGCAATAGTGACAGTTGTGAAAAACGTTAATTGATTGCCAAACTACAGTAAGTTGTTCAACGGTAAAATCAGTTTTTTGTGCCAAGTCATGGAGTACTTGATAACCCTCCAATAACTCAGGAGAACCTGCCATAACCCCATGTAAATTTGGAATCATGCCAAATGCCTTGATAGAATTTTCCAACAATGGTTTGGCTTTTTCTGGGGCTGTTGTTGCATCAAATATTGTAAACTTACTCATTTATTTAAATCCTGTTTAGTTACATTAAAAGTCCTAAACAAGACCAAGTATGGAAAACTTAGCTTACAATCAAAAAATTCATATCATATGCTTATTTTTTAACTTGCAACTCTAGATTCGCTTTACTACTCTACTAGCTCTTTTTATTGTATTAAAAATTTCACAAGGAAAGTGCTATGAAAAAAATCGCTATAGTTTCATTTTTAGTCATTTTATGTGCGTTATCGCAAAAAATTGATGCCAAAGACATTCAAGAAAGTATCAATAAGCTTTGTGACAAAGTTGAACAATGTGTAATTCCTGAAATCGAACAATCAGATTTACCCCCTGAAATGTTTAAAATGATGGTAGATCAAATAAAAACTCAATGCAGAAGTACTTATGAGTGGGCTGATAATGCTTTTACATCGGAAATTGAAGATGCAGCCATTGCCTGTTTAGATTCGTTATCAGCTTTAACTTGTTCGGAATTTTTGGAAGACGACGGAGAAGTTAATACGCCTGAATGTCAAGAATACGAAAAGTTAACCCAATAACTAAAGAGCATACTTGGTAGGCATTTAGCAATTTCACCATATAATTTATGTCGTTCCTATAGGCGCTTGATTTTATCTAAAAACTTAAAATTAAGCGTCTTAAAGCCTTTTTAACCGACATACTTCGAAAATTTTGAGTTTTAGCGAAAAAAATCAACTTTATTCGCAGTTAAACTACAATTTCTGTTTAGAATCCAACAACTTTTTCATGTAAACTAACGGGCTTTTGTTAAAGGGTAGTTCGTTCAGTCAAAGTGCTGAAATCCAGCAAATATAGCAGGGGAACACTTAGTCGAAAGTCATCGACAAATCTATAGCTCAAAAATGAGGACATGATGGAGCTCGAAGCAATCTTAAAAGAAGCACAAGAGGCTGTTGAACAAGCGAATTCAGCTGCAGAACTAGACAATGTGCGCGTAACTTTTATGGGCAAAAAAGGTAAGATTACTGATCTAATGAAAGGGTTAGGTCAATTATCGCCAGAAGAGCGCCCTAAAGCCGGTCAAGAAATTAATAAAATTAAACAGCAAGTGCAAAGTTTAATTGGCGATAAGGTCACAGCATTAAAAGATGCTGAACTCAATGCAAAATTGAGCCAAGAGGCTATTGATATTAGTTTGCCGAGTCGAATGATTAAGGCAGGTAATTTACATCCGGTTAGCCGCACCATTGCCAGAATTGAAAAGTTTTTCGGTGATATAGGCTTTGCGGTTAAATCAGGTCCTGAAGTGGAAGACGGTTTCCACAACTTTGATGCGTTAAATATCCCTAAAAACCATCCTGCTCGAGCGGACCACGACACCTTTTACTTCAATCCAGATGTAATGCTCAGAACCCAAACTTCTGGTGTTCAAATTCGTACCATGGAAACCGAAAAACCACCTTTGCGGATTATTTCGCCAGGCCGTGTGTATCGAAATGATTACGACCAAACGCATACCCCAATGTTTCATCAAGTAGAGGGCTTGATGGTAGACACTGATGTGAGTTTTGCTGAGTTAAAAGGTATTTTACACGATTTCTTACATCACTTTTTTGAAGAAGACTTGAAAGTCAGGTTCAGACCTTCTTATTTTCCTTTTACTGAGCCCTCTGCAGAAGTTGATGTGATGGGTAAAGACGGTAAATGGTTAGAAGTATTAGGCTGTGGAATGGTGCATCCAAACGTGTTGAAAGCAGTCAATATTGATCCAGAGAAGTACACAGGTTTTGCTTTTGGAATGGGCGTTGAACGATTAACCATGTTGCGATATGGCGTTAACGATTTACGTGCTTTTTTCGAAAATGATGTACGTTTCCTCAAGCAATTCAAATAAGTGAAAGTAAAGAATGAAATTTAGTGAATCTTGGTTAAGAGAATGGGTAAATCCAGCCTTAAACACAAATGAATTGTGTGAACAGTTAAGCATGGCTGGTTTAGAAGTAGATGGCGTTGAGGCTGTCGCAGGTGATTTTTCAGGTGTGGTTGTAGGAGAGGTTGTAGCCTGCGGTCAACACCCAGACGCTGATAAATTGCAAGTAACCAAAGTCAATGTTGGCGAAGAAGAATTACTTGATATTGTTTGTGGTGCACCTAATTGTCGTCAAGGACTGAAAGTCGCTGTAGCCAAAGTCGGCGCTGTTCTGCCTGGTAATTTTAAAATTAAGAAAGCGAAACTTCGAGGGCAGCCATCTTTTGGTATGTTATGTAGTTTTTCAGAATTGGGCATGGGTGAAGACCACTCGGGTATTCTTGAATTACCTGAGGATGCACCAATTGGCACTGATATCAGAGAATATTTGCAGTTAGATGATCAAATTATAGAAATTGATTTAACTCCGAATAGAGCAGACTGTTTAGGTATCAGAGGTGTTGCCAGAGAAATTGGAGTGCTAAATCAACTTGATGTTTGCTATCCAGAAGTGCATGCCATAGCGTCAACTACATCCTCGTCGCGAAGAATTCACCTTGATGCGCCAGAAGCTTGTGCTCGCTACATTGGCCGCTCAATTAAAAATGTCGATTTAACCCAGCCTAGTCCGTTATGGTTAAAAGAAAAGTTGCGTCGAAGTGGAATTCGAAGCATAGATCCTATCGTGGATGTCACCAACTATGTGCTAATGGAATTCGGTCATCCTATGCATGCATTCGATGATGACAAGCTATCTGGCGATATTCATGTTCGTTTGGCCAACGAAAATGAAAAAATTACCTTGTTAGATGAAACCACTGTTGAAATCCAACAAGACACCTTAGTCATAGCTGATGAAGCTAAACCCTTGGCACTGGCCGGTATTTTTGGTGGTTTAGAGTCTGGTGTTACCGAACAAACGAAAAATATCTTTTTAGAATCGGCGTTTTTCAACCCTGACCTTATGTTAGGTAAAGCCAGAGCTTATGGTTTGCATACAGATGCAAGTCATCGTTATGAACGTGGCGTTGATTTCACATTGCAACGTGAAGCTATGGAGAGAGCCACGGCATTGTTAGTCGATATCGTGGGTGGAGAAGTTGGTGAAATTGTTGAAGCCGTAGCTGCAGAATATTTACCCCAGCGCGCAAAAGTAAGTCTTCGAAAAGCAAGATTAAAAAGAATTCTTGGACATGACATCGAAGATAATAGGGTTACCGATATTTTGAATAGACTCGGTTTAAGCTGTGAGTTTGATGGTGAAAGTTGGACGGCAACGGCACCCAACTACCGTTTTGATATCGCGATTGAAGAAGATTTAGTGGAAGAAGTTGCTCGTGTTTATGGATATAATAATATTCCAAATCAGGCACCTTTGTCCCATTTGAACATGCTGGATACACCTGAGACTTCGGTAAATCTATCGCAATTAAAGCAGGTACTATTAAATACCGGTTTTCAAGAAGCTATTACCTATTCATTTGTAGATCCGAAAATACAAAAAGCCTTACTGCCTGAGGTTGATGGTTTACATTTACCCCATCCAATTTCTTCTGATATGTCAGTAATGCGGATGACAGTTGTGCAGGGTTTGTTGCAGGCGCTTTCATACAATCAGAATCGACAACAAGCCAATATTAAATTATTTGAAACCGGTTTGGTGTTTATACCTGATGAAACTCAACCGTCGGGTGTTGAGCAATTTCCTGTAATTGCAGGGGTAATGACGGGGAATCTGACGGGAGAACACTGGACTATAGCAAGTAGAGCAGTTGATTTTTACGATGTAAAAGCTGCTGTTGAGGCATTGTTTGACGTATCTGATGCCAACGAATCCGTTGATTACCAAGTATCGGAAAGGTCCGCCTTACATCCTGGACAAAGCGCTGATATTTATGTGGACGGAAAATGTGTGGGCTTCGTCGGCGCTATTCACCCTAGACTAGAAAAAACCTTAGGTTTAAATGGTCGAACATTTGTGTTTGAAGTGGCGCAAAGTGCGTTAAATGTGAGAAAACTTCCATGGGCAACTAAAGTATCAAAATTCCCAATGAATCGAAGAGATCTTGCATTCACTATAGACGAATCGCTAGAAATAGGTAAACTATTAAAAAGTATCAAAAAAATTGGCATATCAGAGATAGTTGACATAAACTTATTTGATATCTACCAAGGTAAGGGTATTGAGGATGGTAAAAAAAGCATCGCAATATCTTTGTGGTTACAAAGTAGTGAACGTACTCTAGAAGATGAAGAAATCCAACTGGCAGTCGATAAGGTTGTTACTCATCTACAGGGACACTTCGGTGCAACATTGAGAGATTAGGCAACATGGCATTAACCAAAGCGGAAATGGCCGAACACTTGTTCGAAAAGCTCGGCATCAATAAAAAGGATGCAAAGGACTTAGTTGAATTGTTCTTTGAAGAAATCAAAGTTTGTTTAGAATCTGGAGAGCAGGTGAAATTGTCCGGGTTTGGAAACTTCGATTTGAGGACTAAGAATGAACGACCAGGACGCAACCCAAAAACTGGTCAGGACATTCCAATTAAAGCAAGGCGCGTGGTTACTTTCCGTCCAGGCCAAAAGCTGAAAAGTCGAGTTGAGAGTATTCCACCTCAAAATGACTAAAGCTGTAAATCGTATTCTGAGGCGCACAATAGTATTGTGCGCTTTTTTCGTTGTTTTTGCTTGCAGTCAGCAAGTTGAAGAGTCTTCCCCAGAAACACTAAATCCGTCGGAAACACCTGCACAGCCATTGTTAACTTTGTCTGAGTTACTTTCTGCCACTGATGTAAAAGATGGTTTAGCCTCAGCGGCCGAGACTAATGATCAGATGCTTTTAAAACAATGGCAAGATAGGTTATTGCAAGCCGCTGACGAAGTATACTTGCTAGAATCAGAGAAAAAATTGCTTGAAGGGGAGCAAGGTATCATCTTTTTGTCTTTTCAAGGCATGAAAGTAAATTACCAAAGGGACTTTGAACAAGCGTTTTTTAACTTTGGTGATGTAGAACAGGTTTATCTGGACTATCCAGCTTTTGAATCTTTGCATGGAAAAAGTCAGGATTTAGTCGAGCAGCGGGATAATCTAATTTCAAACGCCACGGAAAAACTCAAACAAAATGGTTTTCAAGGTGACGCCGAAGCTGAGGCTAAACGCCAGTGGCAACAGCTTATGCAGCAAGCGCAACAGAATTAACTATTGCGCTTTTAAGGTAATTTGATGTTCAGTCGTTCTCGGTAACAATGGTACAGATTGCTGCTCCACATAACCGCTGAAATTACTGTCAAAATACTTAGATAACGGGTGCATAGATTGACCGCCAGGTATGGTCAATATAGCATCTTCCAAATTGCCTAATTGCACAATAAATCTTTCAGAAGCACCAAAAGAAGTTGATTGCACGGCAGGCATAAAACTATCGCCAAATCCTGGGTATTCAGGCATATTAACCAAACCGCTTAATGGACCTAGGGCGCTGGAAAACGGGTGTCTAACTTTTAAAGCGTTTACTTTACCCCAAGTAATATCACTAAATGACGGCTTATCTGGTGTAGAATAACGGTCGATTAATTTGTCTTTACCTTTAAGATAAGCGGCTTTTAGCATCTCATCATAGTTAGCGTACTTATCATCTAGCCAGTTCATGGGTTGCTCTCGTAACAATTGCCAAATGGCAGACTCTATGGAGCGTATTAAAACACCGGTTTCGATCCCAGAAGGCTCAACTTTTCTTCGAATAGGTTGAATAATTTCATTAATTACTTGGTTGCGAAAAATGCGCACCAAACTATATCCAGCCGAATCAGAACAAGCACAAGCTTGCCAATTTTCTAATTCTATTATGTCTTGTTCGTACAACTGAGGGTTTTGTTGCAGCGTCTGTAACAATAAATTATGCCAAGGCATTAAAAATAACGCGCGATTATCCAATTGCAGGTTATAAAAATCCTGTTCAGTAAAACCGTTGCCTTGCATTAATTGATCGGCGATTTGTTGTTGCCTCGCGCCTAGCGCGTAACCACCATCCCCATATCGAGGCAAATCTTTGGTACTTACTACTCTGGCATTTGCTGACCAGACTCTGCCATGCGCTGGGTTAATCACATTCGCGGGTGAGTTTTCATTGCGATCCCATAACGCACTATATTCAGAAGAGGGTATAGCAACCTTGGATGGCGTTGTGCGAGCTGTAATAGCCCCAGTCAATTGCCATGCAACATTTCCTAAGTGATCAGCAATTACCATGTTTTGCACAGGAATTCGAATCAACTTTGCAGTTTCTAATGCTTCATACACATTAGCGGCTAACGGAAGCTGGCTAAACCCCATATTTACAGCGTAATCAGTATGTGCCACCCATTTTAATGCAAAAGGTTTGTTATCGATGTAACGCACAGGACCAAAATCGCTCATTTTTATTTCATATTGCACGGGATTTTGCCCAGCAACATAGATAGCTTCGATTTCAGTTCTGATAGCGTCGTCATCAGTCAAGGCTACCCAATCCACGTTATCAACGTTTGAATTAGTAAATCCCCAAGCAATCTTATCTGTTGCGCCAACAATAACACCAGGTGTACCCGGCAGACTAACCCCTGTAATGCGAATATCCTGACCTTGTTGCGTATACTTCAACTGTGTTTTATACCATAACGCTGGCACGTTTAGCCCCAAGTGCATATCGTTACTTAACAAAGCACCTTGCCCATTGGAAGTAAGGTTTCCGCTAACTGCCCAATTATTACTGCCAATATCAGCAGGCTCTTCTTCAGGGACATAAGGCAAATAAGTTACGCTATCCTCAGATGGAGGCGGCATGGGTATTTCAGGAGTGCTTGAAAGCCTTTCAATACTAAAATCCATTGTCGCCTGATAAGTACTAGGTTGAGTAAAAAACGCCAATAAGTGAGGAGAGGTTAATTGGCTGATACCAGTAAAGTTAAAATCACGATTGATTTGACCTTGCTGCAAATCTAAATACATAGAATATGAAACCAACAACGAATCTTCAGGTCGCCAAGGGGAAAATTCAGAAGAGGTTAACCAATATTCGAAAGGCTTAACTGAATATTGAGCTGCGGCGGCATTAACGCCATTAGCATAGGCCACTAACAAAGACTTTTCAGACGCTGAAAAAGCATTAAAAATGTTAAACGCACGTTTTCTAAATTGATGAAACCTATGTTTTTTGTCTTGCTCAATTGCGCGTTGACCGATAATTTCTGAAAGTTCACCAGCGGCATTGCGTCTTAATAAATCAATTTGAAATAATCTATCCTGGCCGTGAGCGAATCCTAGAGCAAATGCTGCATCATTTATAGATTCAGCTTCTATGGTGACAGTGCCTAAATCATCTCTTAAGATTCGCACATCTTTTTCTATGTGAGTTGCTGTTAAATCATTATCTAAATCGGGTAGGCTTAACCACAAACCCATATACACTGTTGTAAATGCCAGCACGATTAACAACAGAATACTTATGCTTATCCATTTAAGTGCCTTCATGTAGCTACCTTTATGTCTGGTTTATTTTGTTGCATGTTGACAAACCTTGCAGCAACAAAAAAGTAATCACTTAATCGGTTGGTGAAAGCTAGTGCCAATGGATTTATCGAATGGTTTTTTTTTAAACTGACTAAATGCCTTTCAGCTCTGCGAGCAATGGTCCTACATACATGCAATTGGGCAGCCGTTATAGAGCCTCCAGGTAATATAAAAGAGGTCAGGGGGGCTAGTTGCTGTGACATTTCGTCTATCCAAAACTCGAGCCTTTCAATCATGTCTTGGGTTAATTTATCTTCGTCAGATAAGGCAAACCCAATGTTAAAAATACTATTTTGAATAAAGGTTAAAGTTTCAACCAATATTTTATGCTTATTGTCATCGGTGACTAGTTGAGCAATCGCTAAGCCTACATTTGCATTGAGTTCATCAAAACTGCCGTAGGTGTCTAGTAAGACATGGTCTTTGTCTACCTTCAGTATTTGGGAGGTGTAAACAGAGGTTTGACCGGCGTCGCCTTGCTTAGTGTAAATTTTCATTATTCAGACAAACCTTCAACTTGGTTAACAGGTGGGGTATATCGGTTTAATCTAACAACAATTCCAAACGCAGGATGATCAAAATAATGTATTTGACGGCTAATGATACGGCGGCGCTGTTTGAACGGATAGACTTCTAGATAGGCTTGACCTTGACTGTCAATATCCACTTTGTAATGTTTAAATTCAGCCGTAATATTCAAATAGGGAATACTACCCACGTACTCTAGATAGACTTTAAACAATCCGGACAATTCAAAATCATTGAAATACACTTGTTGCTCGGTTGATAAATCCTCTTGTTTAGCCTCTAGACTTAACCAATCGATTTCAGGCGCGTTTTCCAAAGATTGAGCAATGTCATTTAGAACTGTGCTTATGCTTTGCTCTTCAGCCTCTAAAAAAGTTTCATCAACTTCTGTGGCAACCTCATCTGCTGGAGATAAATTAAGTTTATTGCCAGCAAACACCTTTATAAAATCTGCATTATCTTCTCCAAACACCACCTGTTGTCGCCATATGGTGTAAAGTAAAGGTTTAACATCGGGCTGTTTAAAAACGCGATCCACGTATTTCTGCATGTGTAAATCTGACTCACCAACCGTTAGGTTTTGTCCAACGACATAGGCGAGATTGTTGAAGACACGGGTAGGCACTGATTCAAAACCCTGTACTGCATAGTCATCTACACAACCTATGGATATGTCATCGGTAATAGCTTCGGGAATTGAAAATAACGCTAAGTTTTGTTTGGGTTCTAATTCTGTCTCTGTCTCATTTTGGATGTTCGCTGTTTCTGTAGTTTCTGGTTCCGCTGAATCTATCTCATCAATAGGTCTATCAAATGTCATTGTATCTGCGTCATCTAACGCTTGTTGTACGTTGTGTTGTGGAGATAATAAGGTTAATTCTTCCACATCAACAAGAGTGTCAGGTTCAGTGCTAGGATTACAACTAGGAACAGCGAGATAAATGCCGTGCAACGGGTTTAAATTACGTAATATGGGTAAACTAAGTAAATCGGTCGCAATATTTTGTTGGAAATCAAAATTGCCAGCACTAAAGTCTTCATTTAAATTAGATGTTTGGCTACGTTTGAATATTGCGATCTCAACGTCAAACCACCATTCTTCATCTTGCTGCGCGGATGCTAAATTAAATCCAGTAGAGGAAATGTAAAAAACGGCGCTAATTACCAGGGTAAACAAACGCACTGCAAAAAGTTTATTTTCCATTTGATTCCTTTTCAAATTTACTCAACAAGTCCTCAACCGATGCAACTCTTTCATCACTTGATGTGCTCTTCTTGGTTACGCGTAGCTTTTCTGGGCCTTCAAATTTATAGTGTGAAGGATGCTTTTGAATTAGATGAATTAAATACCCCGGGTCTACAGTGGTATTTTGCGTAAATTCAAAAACGCCACCAATTTCGGTAAACTCTATTCTTTTTATACCCAAACTGCCTGCTCTAAGTTTAAAACAAGTCACTTTAATCAAGTTTTTAGCAGCATCTGGTAAAAGTCCAAATCTGTCAATTAATTCAATTTGCAACTCATCGATGTCATCTTGATTTTGACAACTTGCTAGTTTCTTATAAATAGACAATCGGATATTAACATCCCCAATATAATCCTCTGGCAACAATGCGGGAATACGTAATTCAATTTCTGTCTGTTCAACTAGGGTGTCCGCTAAACTAGGTTCTTTCCCTTGTTTTAACGCTTCTACGGCTTTTTCTAGCATATCCATGTATAAGGAAAACCCGATTGCATTGATTTGTCCGGATTGTTCGTCACCTAAAAGCTCTCCAGCACCACGAATTTCTAGATCATGGGTAGCTAGGGCAAAACCAGCGCCCAAACCTTCCAATGAAGAGATTGCTTCTAATCGCTTGGTGGCATCTTTTGTCATGCGTTTGGGATGTGGAGTAAGCAAATAGGCATAGGCTTGGTGATGAGAACGACCAACTCGTCCTCTCAATTGGTGCATTTGCGCTAGTCCCAGATGGTCAGCGCGGTCCATAATTATAGTATTTGCAGTAGGGATATCTATACCCGTTTCAATTATGGTTGAACAAACTAACACATTGTATCTTTGATGATAAAAATCATTCATGACACTTTCCAGTTCTCGTTCACGCATTTGGCCATGACCAATTGCGACACGGGCTTCTGGTACAATTTCTTCGATTTCGGCGGCTGTTTTTTCTATGGTTTTGACTTCATTGTGTAAGAAGTAAACTTGTCCTCCGCGTAAAATCTCCCGCATTATGGCTTCTCGGATCACCTCTTTATTGCGTTGAATAACAAAGGTTTTAATCGAAAGACGTTTGGCTGGCGGTGTGGCGATAATCGACAGATCACGCATGCCACTCATGGCCATATTCAATGTGCGAGGAATTGGGGTAGCGGTTAAGGTTAAGATGTCGACATCTGATCTTAAGGCTTTAAATTGTTCTTTTTGCCTAACACCAAACCTATGTTCTTCGTCGATAATAACTAGGCCTAAGTCGGCAAATTTAACGTCTTTTTGTAGCAGTTTATGGGTGCCTACAACAATGTCTGTTTTACCCTCAGCGAGGGATTGTACTATCTCTTTTTGCTTTTTAGCGCTGATAAACCTTGATATCACTTCGATTTTAAAGGGAAACTGCGAAAATCTGTCTTTAAAGTTATCAAAATGTTGTTGAGCAAGAAGCGTAGTAGGTACTAAGATAGCAACCTGTTTACCACAAGATGCTGCAATATAAGCCGCTCGCATAGCAACTTCAGTTTTACCAAAACCTACGTCACCACAGACCAATCTATCCATGGCATTATCAGTCCCCATATCTTGAATCACTGCGTTGATAGCGCGTTCTTGATCTTCGGTTTCTTGGTAAGGGAAACTATTTTTAAAATTTAGATAATCTTGCCATTCCAAGGGATAGGCAAAACCAGGCTTGGCTGCACGCTTAGCGTAAATGTCTAACAGTTGCGCCGCTACGTCTCGTACTTTCTCAGCCGCTTTTTTCTTCGCTTTGCTCCAAGTGTCATTGCCTAAATTATGTAAGGGGGCATGCTCCACATCACCACCACTATAGCGACTAATTAAGTGCAATGAAGACACTGGAACATATAGCTTGGCTTGTTTGGCATATTCTATGGTTAAAAATTCTGTGGTTACCCCAGCAACATCTAAGGTTTGCATACCCAAAAAGCGACCGACGCCGTGTTCAATATGCACCACAGGTGAACCTTCACTTAGCTCGGCTAAGTTACGAATTATGGCACTTTCATCAACTTGCTTAGATTTTCTAGCGCTTCTTCGTTTTGCAACTTTATGACCCAGTAGCTGTTTTTCCGTGACTAGCAACAATGGGCTGTGTTTGAGTTTACATTCAAAGCTATCCTCAACGCTGCCAACCGCGATTGATATTGATTTAGCTTCCAGTTGATCCAGATTCTTTAATTCAATACTTGACGCTTTTATCGATGCCTTAGATAGAATGTCTAACAAGGCCTCTTTGTGACCGGTAGATTCTGCAACAAATAACACAGAAGACTTTTCCGAAAGCGCTTGTTTTACACGCGCTTGAATTCCTTGATAAGGGTTAGAAGCGGTGAGATTTATGCCAATATTCTCAACCGTTTGGCAGGCAAAATCTGCATAGCCTTTAGATTCTCGGCCTTGTTTATCTGTGATTTGAATGCGAGACGTGTTTTTTAACGAACTAAATAACTCGTCTTTATTGATGAAAAGATCTTCTGGCGGCAATAAAGGACGCGCTAAATTAAATTGATATTGCTGGTAGCGTTTTTGAACATCAAGCCAATATTTTTCCGCAACCTGCTCTAGATTATCACTAAAGATGACCAAGCTGTCTTGGTGTAAATAATCAAATAATGTCGCGGTTTTTTCAAAAAATAACGGAAGGTAATACTCAATACCGCCTGGCATGGTGCCGCGACTAGCTTGATAAAGAATCGATTCTTGGTCGCTATTGTGGGCGTTTGGGAATTTATCTAAAAACCTGATTCTAAATTCGCTAATGGACTCTTTATCAGTGGGGAATTCTCTTGCAGGCAGTAATCTAACCTGCTGTATTTTTTCTAAACTACGTTGGCTAGAGGGGTCAAATACATGAATTGAGTCTATTTCATCGTCGAACAGATCTATCCTAAAAGGGTGGTCGCTGCCCATAGGAAATAAATCGATGATGGAACCTCGAATGCTAAACTCACTATGACCCATAACCTGATTGACATGTAAATAACCTGAGTTCTCTAAGGTTCTTCTAAACTCAGTAGGGATAAGCTTTTCGCCGACATTTAAATACAATAAATGCTTGCCGACATAGTCTAATGGCGCGAGTCGTTGCAACACTGTATTTACAGGTAGTAGAAAAATGCTAGGGTGATTTTTAGACAGTAAATATAGGGTTTCTAAACGTTTCGAAACAATGTCTTGATGGGGACTAAATGCATCATAGGCTAGGGTTTCCCAATCTGGAAACAAATGAACATCGGTTTTACTTTGTTTGCAAAAAAAACGGATTTCTTTTTCTAGTTGATATGCTTGGCTACTGTCATTTGTTATGACCAGAATTGAGCCTTTGTGTTGTTTGGCTGCATTTGCTATCGCTAGCGCTTTACTGCTTCCACCAAGCTGAGTCCAATAAATAGAATCAGCAGTTTTTGTTTCATTGATGATAGGTAATCGAGGACTAAATAAACTCATTTATTATTTGTTATTCCGCTTTTGAGGCTTTGTTTTTGCGTAACTGTTTAGTCTGTAGATGTAATGATGCTCTTACTAATAATTCTTGATCAATTTCGCGAATGTGAGTGAAATAATAATCTGTGACGTAAGTGTCATTCTCGGATTTTTCGCAATTAATCGCTTCAGCATAGGTAAAAACAGCCGCGTATTCCTCTTCTAGAAACATCTTGATAATGACGGGTTGACCTTGTTCCACTGGGGTATCTGAAATAACTGAAATACCGCCGCCGCCAAATTTTTGCGCACAAAGGCGATAATTTTCATCATCTTGCTGTTGCAAAATATAGGACATCATTAAGTCCATCTTTTTTGCTTGTAATTGTAGATAATCCACCAGTTCTTCAAATTTTTCACCCATATTACGAAAAGGCTTAAGGGCTCTTGACTCTATCTCTGACATTTCTGATGCTATTCTAAATGCATAAGGCATATCGCGTTCGAAGCTTTGCATATCAACGTCAACAGTGGATTTTTCCACTGGAATCAAATTAATGGGAAGCGGATGTTGAATTAAAAAAAACGAGGCAAATTGTGCTTGTTTGTCGGCAAGTGAATGCAAAATTATTTCCTATTGTAAATCACTGGGTGAATTTTCTCATACATTAACCTGAAAATGATAGTAAACTTTACGTATTAGTCTAAAAAATGGATAAGTAATTCATGTTGTTACCTCAGTATATCGCGTTAAGATATACAAAATCTGGGAGTTCAAAAAGCTTTGTTGCTTTTATCAATCGCTTTTCCATCGCAGGTATCGCCTTAGGTATAGCGGCCTTGATCATAGTATTGTCGGTAATGAACGGCCTAGAAGGGCAATTAAAATCACGTATTCTCGGCATCTTACCGCACATTGTAGTGAATAGTTCTGATGTCAATATTTCTCCAGAGTTCCAAGATAACTTAATTGCTACCGCTCCATACATCGAAAACGAAGTGGTAGTGCAGTCAAGAAATGAACTCAAAGGTGTCATAATGCAAGGGGTTGATGGGCAAACTGATGCTCCTTTTTCAATTATTGCTCAAAAAATGGTAGCAGGGCGCTATGCCAGCCTTACCGCAAATTCTTATAATGTAATAATCAGCAGTGCTTTATCCAATCAACTAGGCGTTTCAATAGGCGATAAATTGCGATTGGTTAGCCCCCAAGCAAGTGTTTATTCGCCGCTTGGACGTATACCAAGTCAGCGGTTGTTTCAGGTCAGTGGTATATTTAATGTGGTGTCCGAAATGGATGACAAGGTCGTCATTGTAGATTATCGGGATGCGGCACGGCTAATTCGCCAAAAGCCACAAGATGCAGTGCATACACGACTATACCTTAAGGATGCTTTTGACTATCAAACTATCACTGAATATCTGCAGCAAGAATATTCACAAGTACAAACTTGGCGGGCTCGACAAGGTGCATTGTTTGATGCGGTTAAAATGGAAAAAAATATGATGACCTTGATGTTAGGATTGGTCATTCTAGTCGCTGGCTTTAACGTTGTGTCTGCCTTGGTCATGGTAGTTGCAGAAAAAACCAAGGACATTGCGATTTTACAAACCCAAGGCATGCTACCAAATCAAATTATGCAGATTTTTTTACTCAATGGTGTGTTCAATGGTGCAATAGGGGCGCTTTTAGGATCAGCTTTAGGTATACTCGGCGTTTTTGGGCTAAACCCATTGTTAGACGCGTTTAATTCAGGATTGGCGTTTGGAGAAAACGGGCAAGGTTTACCTATAGATGTTCGTCTAATTCAATGCGTATCCATAGTTTTGCTGACTATGATACTTTGTGCGCTCGCTTCGATTTATCCCGCGCGAAAAGCAGCACAAATTCGTCCAGCGAATGGTCTGGCGGCTGAATAGTGCTACAATATTGTTAATTTATTTGTTAAGAGGTGTTTGTGAACAAGTTCTATATTGATGCAAGTTCACTTTTGCGTGATTCGTTTGTCCTAGCTGATAAAGTGTTCAAAGACGGTTATCGGCCTGATTTTATTATTGGTATTTGGCGAGGTGGTGCGCCTATAGGTATCGCTGTTCAAGAATATTTTGAATATAAAAATACGCCTACCGACCACATTGCGGTACGAACGTCTTCGTATTATGGAATAAACCAACAATCGAAAGAAATTCGGGTACATGGCCTTCATTATTTAGTTGAAAATGCCAATGCTATCGATAAATTGTTGATTGTCGATGATGTGTTCGATTCAGGTCGTTCCATTGAGGCGCTGATCAATCAAATTCATGTACTCATGCGTTTAAATGCGCCTAAAGATATAAGAATTGCTACGCCTTGGTATAAGCCTGCCAACAATAAAACTAGCATCATTCCTGATTATTTCGTGCATGAAAGTAATGAGTGGTTGGTGTTTCCACATGAATTATCGGGGTTGACTAAAGAAGAAATTCGAGAGGGAAAAACGGAACTTGCTGATATTTTTGATATGTTACAAGTGAAATAAGACGGTAATTTACTTACCGTCTAAATAAAATTTATCGCTATAGGTATAAACCCAATCGGGTTTATACACGATAAGACAAGTCATCATCATGCCGTTAAAAAAAGCTTCTTGGAACATAAGCAAAATCGTCATTTGCGCGTAGTTATACATTATAGTGTTCCAAGTATAGCTACCCTCAGCTAAGTAATATCCACTCATCAAGGCCATTTTCAATCCGATACTTAACGCCCCTGGAAAAAAAGCACAAATAAACAGATAGATAAATATATGTTTTGGTAATTTATGGAAACTAAACATATAAAATACATAGCTTAGAGCAACAGGCACGACTACGCCCAATAGTGCATTAACACCGAATTTTGCAAAGCTATCGTATCCAAAAACGGTGCTTAACAATAACACTGCAATGCCTGAAATTATCGCCCATCTAAAACCTAGAATCAGAGTAAAAGCAGTAATGCCTAGAAAGTGCATTACTAGGCCTTCGTGGATACTGACTTTAAATAGCCAAAGTACAAATAACGCTGTAGATGTACCAAACACTCTGTGTTGCAGGCGTTTACTTGATACCAAAGCATTTAAGTCGGTTTTTGAAATAACAAAGACCAATATAAGAATGGCTAAAATGAGCGCTATTGTTTGCAAAGTGCTCAATTAAATACCCTTAAATGTTGTCCAAACAGGCGCATGATCAGAAGGTTTTTCTATACCGCGTAATTCATAATCAATGTCAGATTCCACTATTGCATCTTTTAACGATGGCGTTGTGAGAATCAAGTCAATACGAAGCCCTCGATTGTCATTAAAGCCTTTCGAACGATAGTCAAACCAGCTGTACTTGTCTTCTACCGAAGGATGTAGTTGCCGATAGGAGTCGATCAATCCCCAATCCATAATCTTATTCAACCATTCTCTTTCTTCAGGTAAAAAGCTACATTTGCCTGTTCTTAACCAGCGTTTTTTGTTTTCTTCGCCAATGCCAATATCCAGATCAGTATGGGAAATGTTGAAATCGCCCATAATGAGAAGCGGTTGTTCTGGGTCGCAATCATTTTCTAAATAGTTTTGTAAATCCGCATAGAACTGCGCTTTATAAGGAAATTTTGTTTCATGTTTGCGGCTTTCACCTTGCGGGAAATATCCATTAAGCATACGAATACTGCTACCGTTTGGAGTGGGGTAGTCAATAATAATCATGCGTTTTTGATGTTCTTCGGTATCTGTAGGAAAGCCTAACTGCACATTATTAGGTGTTTCTTTGCATAGATAAGCAACACCATAGTGTCCTTTTTGCCCATGGAAATACACTTTATAACCAAGCTTTTCCACATCTTCTACCGGAAACATATCATTATGCACTTTGATTTCTTGTAACCCGATGACGTCAGGATCATGTTTATCAATGATGGCTTGTAGTTGATGTAAACGAGCACGAATGCCATTGATATTAAAGGAGATTACTTTCATTTGTTGTATTTTACTTATTATCTTTTCCAGTATTGTATCAATTTAGCGCTCTACTGACAGTGCTTAAAAAGCAATTGTTTGAAAAAAATGACAACGTATAATGACAACATACCAAAAGTTTGAAAACTGTCGTGCGATCTCAATTTCCATTTTTTTCACAAAATTCATCTGTTTGCTATCTCGATAACGCAGCGACTACACAAAAGTTAGCTTCGGTAATTGAATTTCAAACGCAATTTCAATCTAACGAATATGCCACTGTCGGCAGGGCCGACTATGCCCTAGCAAATAAAGCAACCGCGCAACTAGAAGATACTCGTAGAACCTTAGCTACATTTATCAATGCCAATGAAAATGAAATTGTATTTACCAGTGGCGCTACTGAAAGTATTAACCTAGTAGCCAGAGGCATAAACCGACAAATGCTAAATGGCGATACCATATTAATTTGCGCTTCCGAGCACCACGCTAATCTGCTGCCGTGGCAACAATTAGCAAATGAATTGGAACTCACCATTAAAATTTTGCCTTTAACAGCAAATGGTGAATTTACGGCTAGTACATTTGACCAATGGCAATCGTATTTCACCCCAGATGTATGCCTTGTTGCCTGTGCCCATGTGTCGAACGTTTTAGGCAATATATTTCCAGTAAAAGATATCTGTGCGCTAGCCCATTCTATTAACGCCATTAGCGTTATCGACGGTACTCAAGCTGTGGCGCATATGTCGGTGGACGTTTCCGATTTGAATTGCGATTTTTATGTTTTTAGTGCGCATAAAATGTATGGCCCGACAGGGGTGGGCGTTCTGTTTGGAAAATTTGCTATGTTGGAACAGCTAAAACCAAGCAAACTTGGCGGAGAGATGGTTTCTCAGGTCAGTTATCAGCATTATGTCCCCATGCCGCCGCCGACCAAGTTTGAAGCAGGAACCGCCAATATCACCGGCATTTTGGCGTTTAAATCTGCGGTTGAGTTTTTGCAGGCAAATATGCAAAGCATCGCATCTCATGAACATCAATTAAACATTGAGTTGGTGACTATGCTAAGTCAGTTTCCTAACATTCGATTGCTCGGAAACATAGAACAACAAACAGTAGGCGTGCTGAGTTTTTATTTTGAAGACGCAGACAACTATCAAATCGCAATTAGTCTGTGGCAACAAAATGTCGCTATACGCTATGGTCAACATTGCGCCATGCCTTTGATTGCGTCTCTTGGTATTTCTGGTTGCTTGCGAGTTTCATTGGCTTGTTACAGTAACAAGGATGATTTGCAGAAGTTACAAATAGCATTACAGACTATCTTTACAAATAATCAAGACAAAGAGTTAGAGCAACATCGAGAGCAAGTAGCCATCGATAGCCAGGGTGTTTCTGAGCATATTCAGGCGATTAACAAAGCAAATGACTGGTCTGCAAAACATAGAAGTTTACTCTTGATGAGCAAGCTGTTACCTATACTTGAAGAAAATGATCGACAAGATACATATTACATTTCTGGCTGTGAAGCTAAGGTTTGGTTAAAGCAAGATATTATTCAGGGATGGCAAGCATATTCCGACAGCAAAGTCATTCGCGGGATTTTAACCTTGTTAATCAGCAAGAGTGGCGAATTTTCTACTCCGTCAGACTATGTGCAGTTTCTACAAGAGATTGGCCTTGCGCATTATTTCAGTGAAAGCCGGCGCAATGGGGTAAACCAAATCATTCAGCGTCTGACATCAAATCTTTAAGTTTGTTTTTAGCGGTTATCCACTGACCCATATATTTAGACGCATAAGAATTCTGATGGGTTAATAAAGCCTGCAAGAAGTGTTGCCTGCGATGCTGTTGTAAATTCTCTTGAATGTATTTGATGTCATTAAGTAATTTTATTTTGTTTTGCTGTAAGTTCACACCACTATCAGTTTTGGCTTGTAGACAATCACTTGCCGCTTTATTCCACGCATCTTCGTCTGTGTAAAGATCTATAATGGCTTGGCAAAAAGCATCAATATTATCTACCACTGCACCCGGCCAAGGTTTTACTTCGATTCCTTCAGAGCCAATAGGCGTGGTAATTGAAGGCGTGTTGGTGGCGAAACTATCAATAATTTTACCTTTAATTCCAGCCCCAAAGGTCAGTGGGCTGACTAATAATCTATGTTGCGAAATTTCAGCTAAATGATCTTCAACATAGTCTTTTAACAAAATGCCTTTTTTGGCATTTAAACGCTGGGTAATTCTGTGGGGAGCATAGCGCCCAACAATATGCAACTCTACATCTGGGATTTGTTTACGTATCACAGGCATTACCAAATCAATTAAGATTTCTGTCGAAATCACATTGGGTTCATGCAACAGACTACCAATAGATATTAAGTGCTGGCGCTCAGAAAACTCCCTCGAAGGTGCTATTTTGATATCCCGTATGAAGGGTATATGACTGATTTGGGTATCTGGCACATTAAATTCGGAAATTAACAATTGTCGTTCGAAGCTCGACAATACAATGCTCAGATCACAACGCAAAATACTGGCGATTTCTCGGTAACATTTGTCATTTAATAGATATTTTTTATGTGCCGGTGAAAGCACAAAGTCACTGGTTTGAAAACGGGGCAAGGGAAGGTCTTTTAATGCATCTTTACGTCCAGTGCGTAGGAAATGCAAATCTTCACAGTCTAATACTCTTACTGTTTGCGGACTGTGTTGGGCAACTCGCCAGCCAAATTGTTCTTCTGTTAGAAAACGATCAAAGATGACAACTTGTGGTGAAATCTGCTTGATTAAACTATTGAAACTGTCATTATTTAATTCAACTTGTTGAATTTTTATACCAAGTTTAAGTAGGTTATCAGAATATTGACTTGTTGCTGCGGCGCAAAAGAAATGTACGACCCAGTTATCTTCCAGAAATGTCTTGAGATAGCTGAGAATGTTTTGACCTGCGGCTGTGGTTTGAGATTCTGGCCAAACATACCCAATAAATACAATTTGCTTTTGGTCAGCCATTAATCTTTTTCGCCTTTTAATTACTGGAGTTCAGGGTAAATGCCAAAGATACCACAACATGATGCTCATCACATTGTATTTGGCGCAGGTCTAATAGGGTCTTATCTAGGGGCTTGTTTAATTAAAGCAAAACAGCAAGTGACCCTGTATGGTAGAGAGGAACTGTTTTCTAAGCTACAACACAATTTTAAAATTGCTGACTATTCCGGACATCATTATACAGTACCTCAATTACCTCATTTTATGACGTCGATTGAACAGAAAACCACAGTTGAAAAAGCGGATGTTGTTTGGTTGACGGTTAAATGCACCGCCTTAACCACAGTAATCGATGAATTAAGTCAATTAGTGGATGAAAGCACTATTATTATTTGCTGCCAAAATGGGGTGGGTAATCATAAAATTATCAAAAATGCGTTTCCACAAAATCAGGTGATCCGCGCGATGATCCCGTTTAACGTTGTTTCTGATTCGCCTGGGGATTTTTTCAGAGGCTCAGAAGGGCACATGACCTTAGAAATTACCGCGCCGATGGAAAATACTGTGATTTGGCTGGCAAGACAACTTGATTGTGATTTGTTACCGGTTGATATCAGCCATAATATGACAGCTCTACAATGGGCGAAACTGCAATTAAATTTAGGCAATGCCATGAATGCACTGGTCGATATGCCAGTAAAAGCCATGTTGGAGAACAAGAAATATCGACTCATCATTGCGTTAATGATGGATGAATTACTAAAAATTACCGAAAAACAGAAAATAAAACTACCGAAAGTTACAAATTTGCCGAATAAATGGATACCAAAGGTATTACGCTTGCCCAATTGGTTATTTAATATTGTTGCGCAAAAGATGCTAGCAATAGACCCCAAAGTTAGAACATCCATGTATTGGGATCTTAAAAACGGGAAAAAAACCGAGATTGATTTCATCAACGGAAAAGTGGTGGATGAGGCGGCAAAGTTTGATATTTCAGTACCTGCGAATCGTTTAGTGACTGCATTGATAAAAAAGCGAGAGCAGGGTAAGCAAGATACAAATGATGAATTAGAAAAACGCTTCAGTGCGCTATTGAAATCGCGCTGACAAAAAAGGATTGGAGTGGCGAAGTTCTTATGAACGCAATTGAATATGCTAACAGAGCATCAAAATTATTTGCGGTTCCTGAAACGGCAACTAAGATAAAACATCTTTCAGACTCTGGCTCAGCGCAGATGCGTGATATTGCTAGGGTCGTGTCTTCAGATCCTGGGTTAGCCGCTCATGTACTGAAACTCGCAAATTCAGCTGTTTATCGATTTTCGCGAAAGATTGAAGATCTGGAAAAAGCAATTCAAATCATTGGGGTTAATTCAGTTTACGAATTTGCTTTAGCATTTGCGGTGTCAGACTCACTAACCAAAGAACATTACAAATATATCGATGTAAAAAAATACTGGTTTCAGTCATTAAGCTGCGCATTGTTCTGTCGAGAAATAGCCAAAATATGTCATGAAAAAGATGGCTCCAGACTTTTCATGGCAGGGTTGTTTCATAATATTGGTGAACTTGCTGTATTACGCATTAATCCAACTCTAGCGCGTGACTGTGGACGTTTTAACGCGACAAAATTTCCTAAAACAGTGCAGCAGGAGCTGTTAGGCTTTGGCTATGCGGAAATTTCTGCCTCATTGTTACAAAAATGGTTATTGCCAGATTCCATCGTTAGCACAGTCGCAATGCAACACCATGATGAATCGCCTGCCGTAACCCAAGAGATTCAAATATTGCAACTGGCTTATACGCTTTCGATGATTATTACCTATCCAGATCTATATGATTTGGAGCTCTTTGTACCTGAATTTCTTTACACCAGTTTGAATATTTCATCCGAAGAAATAGACAGTGTTATCAACAAAGTACGTACAGAAACAGAAAAAACTGTGCATTTATTTGTTGATCATTAGAGAACGTTCAGTCAAATACAGCTACCGTTTGTCGCGACAAGGCAATCACTTCGCCGTCTTTATCCCAAATGGTGGCTTCGGTGTGTCCATAACCGCCCGCTGCTTGTCGTGTTTCTGCTTTATAAGCAAACCAATCCGTAGGCCCGATAGGGCGATGAGGGTGAATAAATTCCAAATTCCAACTCACGGTACTGGCGGGAGACGGCCATTTTAACATTTGTAGTAGCGTTGGCGGCCAAGCATCTATAATCCCCACGATGTGTGCATCAGTGATTTCGGCCGGCGCAGTTTTATAACGCATCCAACCATAATATTGCGCTTGTTTTTTGCCTGTGAAGGGAATTCCTCCTTTTTCTATGGATAAGTCAAAATGGCGCAGGAATTTTGGCGTTATTTTGGGTATCTGCGGGATAAAATTAGATTTCTCCGGCAAGGGTAAGTTATGAACTTCTTCATTCTTTACTTCAATCTTTGACTGTCGTTGTTCACCAAAACAAGCTTGAACCACGACGGCCACTTTTTGTTCTTGAATAGCGCGAGCCTGAAGTTGAGATACATTTTTTCCTTCACGAAGAACTTCCACTGTAATAGTAAAGTTTTGTTCCGACAATAACGGCCCCACAAAATTCGTGGTAAGTGATCTGAGCACCCTTGCAGAATCAACATTCAATTTACAAGCATAATAGAGCAGAGCAGCACTTATGCCACCATATACAGTGCGACCTTGTGACCAATCTTTGGACACCGATATTTCTACTGAGTGCTTATTTGGGGCTGCATCAATTACAGCAAAAAGTTGGTCTATGGTCATTATGCTTCTACTTAAATTTCTGGTCCGATGAGAATGGAATGTAAAATATTTAAAGCTGCGAGACAACTCACCAGTAGTGTGTAGAAACTATAATTTCCCATGATATTTACAAATAATTCACATAAAGTGGAACAATATTAACAATGTACATTACCTTAAGCTTATGGATGGCTGTGTAAGCAGCAAAGTTAGACTGTCTAATAAATAATATTGACGAGAAGTGATCGGAGATAATGCATGAGTCAATCAGCAACAGAAACCATTAGCCAAGGTGAAACACCGTCGGGTGCTTACCGAAATTATGTGTTGTTTATACTGACCTTAGTGTATGCCTTTAATTTTATTGATCGACAAATCATCGGGATTCTATCTCCCTTTATACAAGCAGACTTAGGTTTGTCAGATGCACAGTTAGGTTGGTTGAAAGGCTTTGCATTTGCTTTGCTTTACACTATCGTCGGGATTCCAATTGCTTGGTTAGCAGACAGATATAGTCGGGTAAATATTGTCAGTGTCTCACTGGCGCTATGGAGCGGATTTACAGCCTTATCAGGGGTTGCAACTAACTTTTTCCAACTAGCTTTGGCTCGCGTTGGTGTTGGTATTGGAGAAGCTGGCGGTAGTCCTCCTTCACATTCCATGTTATCCGATTTATTCGCGCCTCATGAACGCGCAAAAGCACTTGGCATTTATTCTTTAGGTATTCCTTTTGGGATCATGGCAGCTTATTTGGCTGCAGCGTTTTTCTTGCAAGGGGGAAGTGCTGATTGGCGTTCTGTCATGATAGCGGTGGGTATACCCGGCGTATTGTTAGCGTTATTGGTCAAATTTACGGTAAAAGAAACCGTACGCACAAGTGTTGGCAACGGTCCGGCGCAAATGAAGTTTACGACAGCTGTATCCACTTTACTTCGAATTCCTACCTGGTGGGGAATGTGTCTAGGTATTTCGTTCGGCTCTTTTGGTAACTATGCAATAGGCGCCTGGATTATCGACTTCTTCGTGCGCATTCATACTGATATGCCGGTTCAAACCCTGCTCATTACTTTCGGAATTATTAATGGTACCGCTTATGCTTTGGGCGTTTGGTTAGGTGGTGTTATTGCTGATAAATGGGGTAAAAAAGATAAACGTGGTTACGCTTGGTTACCAACGATATCGATGCTTATAGGTGTACCTTGTTTTGTCGCTTCGCTTTACGTGGCAAACCCATGGATCACATTAGCACTATTAACCATACTGCTATTCACTAGTGGCATGTATTTAGGACCTTGTTTTGCAATTGCACAAACCCTAGCGCCAGTAAATGCCCGCGCTATGTCGACAGCCTTATTCTTCTTTGTGCTAAATATTATTGCGTTAGGTGGCGGACCAACTTTCGTAGGCTTGGCCAGTGATTATTTCACGGAAAGCATGGGCAGCAGTGAAGCATTGCGATTTTCTTTGATGTTATTAACGGTGCCGTATTTACTTTCTATTCTTACCTTTTACTGGTCAAGTTTAAAAATACGTCAAGACTGGGCAAATTCTGAAGCAAAACAAAAAGCGATGTAATAAAAAGGGGATATGGGTCATTTATTGCCAAACAATTAAAAAAGCTCTACTGTATCTAGTCTGCTAGTAGAGCAAATTTTCGTTGTTCATTATTTAGGTTAATAGATTGGCAAGATCACATATTCCTGTGGTAAAGGTTTCACACTTGATAGAGTTACTTGAGCGCCATACTGGTGCTAAAAGTGCTTTTGGTAGTCGGACATTAGAAGATGTTTACCCAACAGATAGTGCACTTTTCGATGATGTGAAGGCTAGACAGCAACTACTAACGCTTATTAATGAAATGCCTTTGTCAGAACTAGGTCAATTACTGACACAGAAAGTGCTAAACGCAGAACATGAGGGTTTCGATAATGCTTTGCAACATTGTCAGTCAATAGAACAAGGGTTATATGTCATAAGCCAGTATTTGACGGTGAAACTACTAGGCATAGAAATAACCTTAGTTAAAAGAACTAACGAATATAGGTTACTTATTGATGACTTTTATTGGCAGCAAGATTTCCATCAATTGGTAATTCAAGTCGTCGTTAGCATGTTGATTAGGCATCTTCATACACTTACAGAGAAGTTCCCTGAGCTTAGTATTAAATATATCGCTTTTGATTTTGAAAAAACGTCAAAAAATCAGAATGATAAGCTTTATAAAGGTGTTGATTTATACTTCGAACAAACATTCTGTGCGATGAATATTCACATAAGTTCACGCCGTTCTAATACGCGGAAAATCAAATCTGAACGCTTTTTACAGGCAATTGAACTATGTGAATTTGAAAAACGCGCGTATCTAGAGACGGCACTAACAACACAAAAAGTTTGGCATTTAATTTCTCAATCGTCAGGTGCGAGTATTCCATCTTTGAATGAAATTGCGCACTTATTAAATACTAGCTCGCGAACTCTGCATAGAGAATTGTTAAAAGAACAGACTAGTTTCAGTGCTTTGGTCAATAATTTTCAAGCAAGTAAATCAAAACAGTTATTGCTATCGTATCAGTATTCAGTACAGGAAGTAGGGCAGCTTTTAGGATATTCCGATGTTGCTAATTTTAGACGAGCATTTAAGCGTTGGTACAAATGCTCACCCATAGAGTTTATTAGATTAAGAAGTAAATGAAGCCAAAACTTACACTACATTTTGCTCATGCGAATGGCTTTCCAGCTGCAAGTTATAAAAAGCTATTTAGCCAAATAGACGATCAAATCGACATTATTGCCATCGATAAATTTGCACATGATCCAAGGTTTCCACCTAATAACCACTGGCAGAATCAAGTCGATGAATTGATCAATTTCATACAGGCATCTAGTAATCAACCTGTCATAGGCGTAGGCCATAGTTTTGGCGCGGTTATTACCTACATTGCAAGTTGCCAAAAGCCGGAATTATTTTCTAGCATCATATTGCTCGATCCTCCGCTGGTAACTGGATTTTCCAAATATTTATTTCGGATGGCAAAAAGAAGCCCATTTATTAATAAAATCACACCGGCTGGGAAAACCGCAAATCGAAAACGCGAGTGGCCAATAGAAGCAAATTTATATGAATACTTCTCATCTAGAGCTTTGTTTCAGAATATGGATAAAGACTGTATTCATGATTATATTGATGCAGTCATTCATGAAGCGCCGCCGATTAAACGACTCACCTTTGATCCGAACATTGAATGTCAAATTTTTAGGACAATTCCAGATAATCTGAACAACTATTATGGAAAATTAAAAGTGCCGGCAAAACTGGTAACCGGCAAATATACCCAAGTCTGTGTGGATAAGTTGCGTACGCCATTTTTAAAGGGCAATCCCACTATGGAGCATTTACCTTTGAACTATGGGGGACACATGTTTCCTCTAGAACAGCCGCTTAAAATTGCAGACTGCATCAATTCAACATTAAAATCATGGGAGATTATCTAAGGCGATATAGCGATATCGCCTTAGGCAAGAATGGTTTTACTCTTTTGGCAGTGCTTCAATCATTTCTTGGGTGATTAATACAACACCACCGCTAGAAACTCTAAATCCTCGACTTCTGTCTTGATCGTGATCATGCCCAATCACCATGCCATCGGGAATCTGACAGCCTCTATCGATAATGGCTTTTTTAATCTGACATCTTTCACCTATTTTAACGCTAGGTAAGACAACAGTTTCTTCAACCAGACTGTAAGATTTAACTTTCACGTTACTAAAACAAATGCTGCGTCTTAAGGTTGCCCCAGACACTATGCAACCGCCTGATACCACGGAATTCAATGCTTCACCGCGTCTGTCATGTTCTTCCCAAACAAATTTTGCTGGCGGAAGTTGCTCTTGATAAGTCCATATTGGCCAGGTTTTATCATATAGATTTAGTTCAGGAACCGGGGCAACCAACTCCATATTGGCTTCCCAGAAGCTATCCAAGGTACCAACATCTCGCCAATAAGCGTCATTTTTGGCACTTTTTCTAAAATCAAAGGCGAATACATCAAAATTATTAATGATGCGAGGAATAATATCTTTACCAAAATCATGGGCTGAACTTGGTTGAGTTGCGTCTTGTCTTAATTGTTCGAACAGAAATTCAGTATCGAACACATAATTACCCATGGATGCTAAACAATAGTTGGGGTCGTCATGCAGTGGGTGAGGATCATCAGGTTTTTCGACAAAATCCGTTACTCGATTGTCCTGATCAACTGTTAATACGCCAAAGGCACCTCTTGCTTGTTCTATAGGTACTGACATACAAGATACTGTCATCTTTGCTCCAGATTCCACATGCCTTGCGAGCATTGGACCATAGTCCATTTTATAAATATGGTCGCCAGATAAAATCATTACGTATTTAGGTAATTCATCTCGAATAATATCAATATTTTGGTAAACCGCGTCAGCTGTACCTTGATACCAGTCTTCTGAAAAACGCTGGGACGCTGGCAGGATCTCTACAGATTCTCCCAGTTCTTTTTTGAAATGTCCCCAACCGCGCACAATATGGCGTATCAATGAGTGGCTTTTATATTGAGTAAGCACCCCAATGTTTCGAATGCCGCTGTTAATACAGTTTGATAAAGGGAAATCAATAATTCTAAATTTGCCACCAAAATAGAGCGCAGGCTTTGCACGCCAATTAGTGAGTTCATGAAGTCGGGAGCCTCGTCCACCAGCAAGTACTAGGGCATAAGTATCACGCGTTAAATTACTAATATATCTATTATTCATATGGCTATGTATTACACGCAAAAGTGACTGTAATTGTTAGACTATCTAAACAGAACCACGATTACCAGCTTTCCGTGAAAACTTATTAAACATCTGTAATGAAAACAAAAAAATCAAACTTAATACTGTATATACGCGTAGGATAAAAAAAACAAAAGACATACCACTTTGAACGTTAAAAAATCTCAT
Source organism: Glaciecola sp. 1036 (assembly GCF_050306235.1). Taxonomy (NCBI): domain Bacteria; kingdom Pseudomonadati; phylum Pseudomonadota; class Gammaproteobacteria; order Alteromonadales; family Alteromonadaceae; genus Glaciecola; species Glaciecola sp. 1036. The sequence goes on from NZ_JBLWFH010000006.1 coordinate 256,786, forward strand.
CGCATTGGCATTTCACTTATTACTTCAAAATCGGCTGATCTACTGCTGTCGCCCAAAACAACCTTAACTACCATATTAAGTGCTGTGGGTGCACCTAGTTGGATGGTGCAATTATTAGTACCACTAAGAGAAGCTGGCGCCTTGTTGCCACAAATAGGTTATTCAAAGTTACTGTCCAAAGTAGAAGAGCGACAAAAATACTGGATTCTGGGAATGTATCTTCAATTTTTTTCCAGCTTAGGCATGCTCTCTGTGATATTCGTGCAAGATGCCATTTGGGCCGGCGTATTAATGTTACTCAGTCTAACTTGTTTTTCATTTGCTAGAGCACTTACGTCACTCATTATGAAAGACATCCAAGGCGTGCATATTGATAAAGGAAATAGAGGAAAGTTACTGGGTAGTGCAGGTACCATTTCCAGTGCTATCTCTGTCGCTGTTGCCTTACTTTCCATGTACGGAAGCATGACGAAAGACGCTAACTCTGTGTTGATCGTCGGCGGAATCGCGGTATTTTGCCAATTAACAGCTACTATAGTGCTAACTAAGTTAACTACCAAGGTAGATACTCAAGAAAATAAGATCAAAATACTCTGGTCTGAAAATTTCACTCAGTTTGTCTTAGTGAGAAGTCTGTTGGCCCATTCTGCGCTTCTAGCGCCAATTTTTGTATTAGCTTTTGATGGTGATCTGGTCAATATTCTTGCTTATTTAATTATTACCCAGTCAGCAGCTGGTTTTGTTTCTTCCTATCTTTGGGGAAGTTTATCTGACAATAATGCTAAATTGAGCATGCAAATTGGCGCTGTTATCTGCTTACTCTCTAACGCTGTGCTGTTGTTCGGTATGTTTGCAGAACAAGCTTTGTTAGCTAATCATTATTTTATTATCGCTTTATATTTTGTGCTTTCTATAGGCCATAACGGTATTCGCACTGGTAGAAAAGTCTATGTGGTCGATATTGCAAAAGGGCAAAACAGAACTGAATTTGTAGCAGGCGCAAACACCGTTGTTGGCGCTGTCATTTTGGTGCTAGGCGCGCTCTATTCAGTGGTTTCAACTCACGCGTTAAGCACAACACTAGCATTGATGACGGCGCTACTTGCGGTCGGTTTTGTGTTAAGTTTTTGGTTAAAAAATGAAAAATAACCACTGTTCTTGTCAGGTAGGCGCTATGAAGAACAGGCTTGGCCAACTTTCGAATTATTCAACCTTTGTAATTTTTGGCTAATGTCTTGACCTGCTGCAATTAATAAATCTAAGTCTACCCCAGTATTTATTTGCATGTTGTTTAACATGTAGATCAGATCTTCTGTGGCTAAATTTCCTGAAGCACCTTTGGCGTATGGACATCCCCCAAGACCTGCAACAGAAGCGTCAAAACAAGCTATACCTTGTTGTAAACTGGCTAAGACATTGGCTAATGCCTGTCCGTATGTGTCATGAAAATGCATCGCAATTTTTTCTTTTGGGAAGCGACTTAATACCGCTGATAATAAAGCTTGGGTCGCAAGTGGTGTTCCCACACCTATGGTATCGCCTAGGGATATTTGGTAGCAACCCATGTTCAACAGACTGTCGCAGACATCAATCACTGACTGATGTGAAATTTGCCCTTCATAAGGACAGCCTAAGACACAACTCACATAGCCTCTAACAGGTATATTGCGTTTTTTAGCCTCAGTAAAAATCGGTGAGAAGCGTTCTAAGCTTTCTGCAATGGAGCAATTAATGTTTTTTTGGGTAAAACTCTCAGATGCTGCACCAAAAACAGCAACCTCGTCCACATTGGCATCAACAGCATCTTCAAAGCCTCTTAAATTTGGTGTTAAGGCACTATAGCAAATGTTTTGGTGTCGTTTTATTTGAGCGAGGACCTGATCACTATTGGCCATTTGAGGTACCCACTTAGGCGAAACAAAGCTACCTACTTCAATTTTGCTAAGCCCTGTGGCAGATAACTGATCGACTAAGGCGACTTTGTCTTCAACACTGACTAGACTTTTTTCGTTTTGTAGGCCATCTCTTGGGCCTACTTCAACGATTTCTACAAATTCAGGTAAATCAGCTCTATTAATCATCTAGACTCTCTAACTCTATTAAAGTAGCACCACCATCGACTCTATCACCGGCAGAAAAATAGCAATTCACTACTTTGGCATCAGCACTGGCTTTCAAACTTTGCTCCATTTTCATAGCTTCTATGATGGCCAAGGTTTGTCCGCTTTCTACGCTGTCACCTGGGGATACTAGAATATCCACTATAGTGCCATTCATAGGCGCTAGTATATTGCTGACGAGTTCGTTATCCTCGGCGTGATTTAAGACGTTTTGCGGCAGCGTAAAACTCAAGGTGCCGTCATAGGTAAATAGACTAATTAATCCGGTAGTTGCATCAAAATAAAAGCCAAGTCGTTTGGTTGCAGTACCTAGTGTGATATTCATGCTATCTGCAAGCATGTCAACCTTTACTGCATAAGATTCTTGGTTTAGTTGAACTTTAAAAGCCCCTTGGTTGAGATGTTCAAATACCAGATCAACTTGATTATCTTTAATCAACAGTGATATTGGGGTCTTTTTGCAGTGATTTAATCTATAACCGGCATATTTCGCGAAAGGATTGCTAGTCAAGGATTCAGGTTTTTGCACGTTTTTATTTAACGCTACCAAACCTGCCGCAATCACATACTGAACATCTAACTCAGCCGTTGATTGAAGCAAGGATTCATGACGAGAAATAAAATCTGTCGTTAATTGTGCCTGGCTGAAGGGCTGAGATTTTGCAACTTGGATTAAATACGGAATGTTCGTTTTTACCCCCGCGATTTCGTAAGCGGCAAGGGCATTGACCAGTTGTTTAAGTGCGGTTTCTCTGTCATCAGCATGTACAATGAGTTTTGCGATCATGGGATCGTAAAACATACTGACTTCATCGCCTTGAACAACACCTGTGTCAACACGAACCTGTTTGGTTGTGGTAGGCGTTTTAAGGTGTTTGAGCAGACCTGTACTAGGTAAAAAATCATGCTCAGGATCTTCAGCATAAATGCGCGCTTCAAAGGCGTGACCAGAGATAGATAACTCATCTTGAGCTTTAGGTAGAGGCTGACCATCGGCGATCATAAGCTGCCAAGCAACCAAATCTTCACCGGTTATCATTTCAGTCACTGGGTGTTCTACTTGTAACCTAGTATTCATTTCCATGAAGTAAAAACTACCGTCTTTATCATAGAGGAACTCAATGGTACCTGCACCGGTATAATTGATGGCACTAGCAGCTCGCAGCGCGGCTTCCCCCATGGCTTTTCTTTGCTGTTCAGGAAAATTGGGGGCAGGGGCTTCTTCTATGATTTTTTGATGACGACGTTGGACTGAACAATCGCGTTCAAATAAATAAACGCCATTGCCATGACTGTCACAAAATACTTGTATTTCAATATGGCGAGGTTCAGTTAGATATTTTTCAACGAGCATCAAATCGTCGCCAAAACTGTTTTTAGCTTCTCGTTTAGCCGCTTCTAGCGCATCGAAAAACTCATCGTCTTGCCAAACTAATCGCATGCCTTTGCCACCGCCGCCAGCTGCCGCTTTTAACAACACTGGATATCCAATGTCTTGGGCTTGCTGATGCAAAAAGTCAGCATCTTGGTTATCTCCATGATAACCTGGCACTAGGGGCACGCCTGCATCTTGCATGATGCGTTTTGCTGCTGATTTAGAACCCATTGCAATAATAGAATCTTCGCTAGGGCCAACAAAAATGATATTATTGTCAGCACAGAGCTTAGCAAAATGGGCATTTTCAGATAAAAATCCATAGCCAGGATGAATGGCATCTACACCAGATTCTTTGGCTTTTTGTATTATGTACTCTGCTTTCAAATAGCTTTCGGTGGCAGGCGCAGGCCCAAGATGAATCGCTTCATCTGCCATTTTGACGTGCAACGCGTGTTTATCTGCGTCTGAATAGACCGCAATTGTTTTGATGCCTAGTTGCTTTGCTGTTCGAATAACGCGGCAGGCTATTTCGCCACGATTAGCAATTAATAAGGTGTTTATCATAGGGCGCCAATCCAGCTAGGTTTGCTTTTATTTAAAAACGCACTCAGACCTTGTTGTCCTTCTTCAGATACCCTTATATCTGCGATTTTTTGACTGGTCGCTGACATAAGCTCTTCATTGATAGGCGAATTTGCCAAATCTAACACCAGTTTTTTTGCAGCTGCAACAGCCTTAGGCCCATTTTTTAAGATGTGAGTAATAATGCTATCAATGGTTGAATCTAACTCATCTTCGCTCACTGTTTCACTTAATAGACCTAAGCGTCTAGCTCTTCTGCTACTAATGACTTCAGCGGTCATAAACAAGCGTTTGGCTTCTCTAGCCCCTATGGCATCAATTACATAGGGAGAAATGGTTGCAGGGATTAAGCCTAATTTGACTTCGCTGAAACAAAATTTACTGAGTTTGCTGCCGACAGCAATATCACAACAGGCGACCAGACCTACAGCACCGCCAAAAGCGGCGCCCTGTACTCGGGCAATCGTCGGGATATTGAGATTGTAGAGTTTATTTAACATTACAGAAAGTTGCATGGCGTCTGATTGGTTTTCTTCTACCGAATAGCTAGCCATGCGTTTCATCCAGTTTATGTCTGCGCCTGCACTGAAGGATTTTCCTTTGGCAGATAATATAAGTACTCGAACATCTGGATTTTGATCTAGGCTACTAAATGCTTCAATAAGCTCGTTTATCGTAACGTCGTCAAATGCGTTATGCATTTCAGGACGATTTAAAATCACCTTAGCAATGCCTTTTTTATCTATCGAAAATTCAATATTTTGCATGCTTAACTTCCTTACATACGGAAGATACCAAACTGGGTATCTTCTATTGGTGCGTTGAGTGCCGCAGCTAATGAGAGTGCAAGCACTTTTCTTGTGTCTTTAGGATCAATTACCCCATCGTCCCATAGTCGTGCAGAAGCGTAATAGGGATGACCTTGTTGTTCGTAGGTGTCTATGACAGGTTGCTTGATTTGTTGTTCCTGTTCAGGTGTAAATTGTTCACCAGCTCTCTCTGCTTGGGATTTTTTGATTTGCGCTAGTACACCTGCAGCTTGTTCGCCGCCCATCACGGAAATCCGGGCATTTGGCCACATAAATAAGAACCTGGGGTCATAAGCTCTACCGCACATGCCATAATTGCCAGCGCCAAAGCTACCTCCGATAAGAATTGTTATTTTGGGTACTTTCGCACAAGCTACCGCTGTTACCATTTTTGCGCCATGTTTAGCGATCCCACCGGCTTCATATTGTTTGCCTACCATGAAACCAGTAATATTTTGCAAAAATATTAACGGGATCTTACGTTGGCAACATAGCTCAATAAAATGCGCGCCTTTTTGCGCAGATTCTGAAAATAAAATGCCGTTATTCGCTAAGATACCCACAGGGAATCCATCAATATGGGCAAAACCACAGACTAATGTGCTGCCATAGAGGGCTTTGAATTCATCAAATTCACTATTATCGACGACTCTTGCGATGACTTCTCTAACATCGTAAGGCGTTTTGCCGTCTTTAGGGATTACGCCGTAAATATCGTCAATAGGATATTTTGGAGGTTGTGATTCACGCCTAACAACAGATAATGTTGTTTGACGATTTAATTGTGCTACAGAACGACGGGCAATTTCCAATGCATGATGATCATTGTTTGCCAAGTGATCAACTACACCTGACGTTCGACAATGCACGTCACCGCCACCTAATTCCTCAGCGCTAACCACTTCCCCAGTAGCCGCTTGTACAAGAGGCGGACCACCTAAAAATATAGTGCCTTGGTTTTTTACAATAATAGATTCATCAGCCATAGCCGGCACATAAGCACCACCTGCGGTACAACTGCCCATAACGACGGCTATTTGCGGGATGTTTTTTGATGACATATTGGCTTGATTAAAGAATATGCGACCAAAATGTTCTTTATCTGGAAAAACCTCATCTTGACGCGGCAGGTTAGCACCACCAGAATCAACTAAATAGATACATGGCAAATGATTCTGCTCAGCGATGGCTTGTGCACGCAAATGCTTTTTAACCGTTAGAGGATAATAGGTGCCACCTTTCACTGTCGCGTCATTTGCGACTATCATGCAGGTAATCCCAGACACCTGACCTATACCAGCAACCACACCGGCACAAGGCACAACATCTTCATATACTTCCCAGGCTGCTAATTGACCAATTTCTAAAAAGGCCGATTCGTCATCAAGCAAAACATTAATACGATCTCGGGCTAATAATTTGCCCCGTTCTTGATGCCGTTGGTTATATTTCTCGCCGCCACCTAGTAAAATCTTTTCAACGACCTGATAGAGATCATCTACTTGCGCTTGCATATGCGCTTGATTTTCTTTGAATTCGGCGCTTTGAGAATTAATTTTAGTTACAATTTCGCTCACAAAATTACCTATTGAATGTTGTGTTAAATTGATTCATTGAATAATTCGCGACCGATTAGCATGCGACGAATCTCAGATGTTCCAGCGCCGATTTCATAAAGCTTGGCGTCTCTAAGCAAGCGGCCGGTTGGATACTCATTGATGTATCCATTTCCACCGAGTAGTTGGATAGCATCTAAAGCCATCTTGGTGGCTAATTCGGCTGAATAAAGAATTGCCCCAGCAGCATCTTTACGAGTGGTTTCTCCACGATCACAAGATTTAGCTACTGTATAAACATAAGCGCGAGCGGCATTCATTTGGGTATACATATCGGCTATCTTGCCTTGAACTAGCTGGAATTCGCCGATAGATTTGCCAAACTGGCTGCGATCATGAATGTAGGGAACTACAATATCCATACAGGCCTGCATAATGCCTAAGGGACCGCCTGACAATACTAATCGTTCGTAATCTAAGCCGCTCATTAGTACTTTGACTCCGCCGCCAACTTCTCCCAACACGTTTTCAGCGGGTACTTCGCAGTTTTCAAACACTAGTTCACAAGTGTTTGAGGAGCGCATACCCAATTTATCCAGTTTTTGTGCTTGGCTGAATCCCGAAAACTCTTTTTCTACAATAAAAGCGGTAATGCCTTTAGAACCTGCGTTTACATCGGTTTTCGCATAAATAATAAAAACGTTGGCATCTGGTCCATTGGTGATCCACATCTTGTTTCCGTTAAGCACAAATTTATCGCCTTTTTGTTCGGCGCGTAATTTCATGCTTACCACATCAGATCCAGCATTAGGCTCACTCATAGCAAGGGCGCCTATATGTTCACCAGACACTAGCTTTGGCAAATATTGTAGCTTTTGTGCTTGGGTCCCGTTTTTGAATAATTGATTAACACATAGGTTACTGTGTGCGCCATAACTTAAGCCAATACCAGCACTTGCTCGACTAATTTCCTCCATGGCTACTGTGTGAGCAAGATATCCCATATCAGAGCCACCGAATTCTTCACTAACGGTTACGCCTAACAGCCCCATGTCGCCAAATTTGCGCCAAAGGTGGTTTGGGAACTGATTATCGTGATCGGCTTGTTCTGCCAGTGGGGCGATCTCATTAGTGGCAAAACTGTTGACATGTTCTCTTAACATGTCGACTTCTTCGCCTAAACCAAAATTTAAACTAGGGTAGGACGCTCGAATCATTTTGTACCTCTTGTTATGTCATTCAACTCTTCACGACAGCGTGTTTCAACTTCATCCAGTTCATTCATTAACATTTGAATATCATCTAGCTGTTGTTGCAGTATCGCGCGTTTATGTTCAGTAAGCTGAAGCATGGTTTTAAGTTGTTCGGCTGAATTGTGATTAGTATCGTACAATTCAAATAATTTACGAATTTCCGCCAAAGAAAACCCTAATCGTTTACCTCGTAGAATTAACTTAAGACGAACTTTATCTTTGTTAGTATAGATACGAGTTTGCCCGTTTCTTTTGGGCTCTATGAGGCCTTGCTCCTCATAAAAGCGGATAGAACGGGTGGTTAAATCAAAAAGTTTAGATATTTCACCAATACTGAATTGTTCTTTTTCTATCTTCATTTATTCACTCTAGTTACAATCTATACTGCAATGTGATAATAATGCTCTTTACGTTTACGTAAAGTCAAGTTAACGTAAACGTTATGTGTGAAATATTTGTAAATTTTTTTACATCTGTCAACTGATACCACTAAAGTATAGATACTTGTGTGATAAGGTTGGTTTATAGTGAGACTGCAAAAAGCATAAAGAATAGGAAGAAATACCATGAGTGATTCAGTAGTTATCGTAGCGGCTAAACGAACTCCAATGGGCGGTTTTATGGGAGGTTTGTCTAGCGTTCCTTCACCGGAATTGGGGGCAACCGCAATATCAGCTGTATTATCAGACAACTTACAAGACAGTATTGATGAAGTCATTATGGGCTGCGTACTGCCAGCTGGTTTAAAACAAGCGCCAGCGCGTCAAGCAACCTTAGGTGCAGGTTTACCGCTTGCTGTTGGGGCAACGACCATCAATAAAGTCTGTGGAAGTGGTATGAAAGCCATTATGCTTGCTCATGATTTAATTAAAGCTGGAAGCGCTGAAGCTGTAATTGCCGGTGGTATGGAAAGTATGTCTGGTGCACCTTATTTGTTACCGAAAGCCAGAGCTGGTTATCGTATGGGGCATGGACAGATGTTTGACCATATGATGCTCGATGGGCTGGAAAACGCTTATGACGGTCAAGCTATGGGATGTTTTGCTCAAGCTACGGCTGACGGTGAAAGCCTGACCAGAGAAGATATGGATGAATTTGCTATAAGTTCGTTGACCAAGGCACAAGCAGCTATTGATAGTGGCGCATTTGCTGATGAAATTGTCCCTGTTACTGTATCTTCAAGAAAAGGTGACGTCGTGGTAGACACCGATGAAGGCCCCGGCAGTGCGCGCGTTGATAAAATTCCTCAGTTACGACCAGCGTTTAAAAAAGACGGTACAGTAACTGCCGCTAATTCTAGCTCTATTTCCGATGGTGCTGCTGCGCTTCTTGTTATGTCTGAATCGAAAGCTAAAGAAAAAGGTTTAACGCCCATGGCACGCATTGTAAGTCATGCGACCAATGCTATAAAACCTGAAGATTTCACCGTAGCGCCAGTAGGCGCAATAGAAAAAGCGCTGTCTAAAGCTGGTTGGTCAGTAGATGACGTTGATTTATTCGAAATCAATGAAGCCTTTGCTATGGTTACCATGCTGGGTATTAAAAAATTAGGATTAGATCCTGCTAAGGTCAACATCAAAGGTGGCGCTTGTGCTTTAGGTCATCCAATAGGTGCATCTGGTGCGCGTATTGTTGTTACCTTATTACATGCCTTGAAACAACAAGGTAAGAAAAAAGGTGTTGCTGCGCTTTGTATTGGTGGCGGTGAGGGCACTGCATTAGCACTAGAAATGCTGTAACTTGATTTGGATTGGGAATTCGAATCTAAATAATAGGTTCGTATTCCCACTTTCCATTCTTCAAAAAGATCCGAGATTTTAAGTATTCTTTTTCGGCTTTCCAATTTTTCTTATTCAGCTTAACAAATACCCCAGGATAAAGTTCTTGAAAGGCAAGTACTCGAGCATCTGTTTCGTATTGCGCTAACTTTTCTCTGAGTTCTGTTTCCATTTTATCTAACCACTCTAAAAGCTCTTTTTCTTTTTCGAGCGCGTCTTCAAGTAGCTTCATGCGATCCCATAATTTTACTGGAATCACTTTAGGGCGAATTGCACTTGCGTGAATAACATGATCAGCATTGGTTTTGCGCAATTCAGTATGTAATTCATGCACAGATTCTAAGCGGTCATGTAAACGGTTAAATCCTTCGCTAAAATCGATTTCTAGTGCTGAACCTGAAACCGCACCTACGATGCCTGCGCGAATGGTACTATATGCATTAATTTTTGAAGCAAATAAACTACCGTTTGGATGATCTGGATTGCCAACGGTTATTTTGCCTTGGCATTTCACTCGAGAATAGGCTAATTGACGTCCAACGTTAATGTCTTTGCCGGCAATAATGTCTAAACCTTGGCCATGTTGAATAAAAACACTGCCGTTAGCATAGATTTGGCAGTCAGTAATATCCATTTTCCCGGTAGCACCTTGTGTAATGATAATGTCACCGCCAGCGCGAATAAGCGCTGATTCAACAAAACCATTAATGGTAATATCACCTTTAGATATGATTTGCATTTGCTCAGTGACGTCACCATTGACGATTACCGCGCCATCAAAATTGATATTGCCAGTTTTTACATTCACCCCTTTGGTAACAAAGGTATCATCAATAGACATTTGCTCATCGATGAATTTCGGCTGTCCAGAAACTGCCGCAATAATTAAATTTTCATTTTGTTCGTCTAATTGGGTATTGGGACCTAGTTTTATATCGATCCATTTACCTTCATCGGGCTTCACAATATCACCGTGAATATTAAAACCGTTTCGGCCTTTACTCGGTGGTAAGCGTTTAGCTATCGGTTGTCCTGCTTGTACACAGATAATTTCACCAAGGTTGCGCATATCGACTTTATCGCCCTGCTTAAACTGAGGTTGTAACACCCGATCGATAGCATTAGGTACTAATGGAAAAAGTCGAGAGTTTTTGCCGTGCCTAGGAGGCAGACCCATGGCTACATTGGCAGCATGCTCTACGCCAGGTTTATCTTCGGCGACTTTATTTAATAATTGGAGAATAGATTTTTTACTTATACCGCGTTTCACGCCTTGGTTATGAAAAGCGTCAACCAGTTTGTCTACACTAGGAAGATTACCGCTCTGTGGTTTTGTCAGCGCTAATTTAGCCGACATTTTATCTTCAGCTACGGTAATTGTGTATGGTGTGGTATTAAACTCGCCAATGACTCCTTTAATCGTATCTAGATTACCTTCATCTTTTGCATTTGAAATTGCATTGATGAGATCATCTAGTTCAAGGGCGCGAACTTTAAAATCTGAAAATTCAGACGACTTGATGAAATCAATGAACATAGTAGGGGAGAGATCAGCATCACATAACAAAGGATCAACTGTCGCCTGAAGTTCTTTGTTATCATTAATTGTGCTAAATGTTATGCCTTTCACATCATCTCCTATCAGCGTTAAATCGTTGCTAAATAGTTTTCCAGTTGTTTCAAAATAGCCAGATGTCTTTCGTTCGAGCTATTTTGCTGCGCCAACTCATAAATTCTCTCACCATAAGCTTGCAAAGAGAGGCAGCCATCTCCGTTTTGTAGCCTGTCAACACGATAGTGTTGCCACTGTTGTTGCATTTGGTCATCAAAAGACGACGGAAAGTTTCGTCCTTGATACTTAAATAATTGTCTTTTATTTAATGACGAATCTGTTTGTGCACTTAAAGCACCCAATTCCATTGGGTCGGCCTGTCTAACTTTCATCATCCATAATTTATCGGCAGGGGATGGAAATCCTCTAGAATAAAGCATTGCATCCACATTGCTGTCTTCAGATGTATAGTCTTTATTGGCAAAGAAACTCATGAGAAATTCCATCACTTGTGGATTATTCACCAATTGCTGTCTCCTTGACTCACACAAACTCAAATCAATGCCGAGTTCTTCTGCTCTTGTAGAAGATAAAACATTCATAGGAGCAACAAAAGGGCACTGGTTTATTTTAACCAGGTTAACCCCAGGTCGATTGTTGCTTTGTGAATTATACAACAAGTCTTGTAGTTGCTCGGCATTGCACGGTAGCAAGCCATCTATAGGTTTGGTTAAGTCAACACAAATGACCGAATTTTGATTACTTGGATGCTGAGCGATTGGCAAAATTATGCTACAGCAACCTTGATTTGCTGAGGTAAATCCAGATATATATACCAAACTTTTAAAACTGCCTAAATTGATATGGGAAGCGACCTGATGTTTGTCCCGACATTGCCAATAATAGTCGTAAAGTTTGGGTTGAACCTCTTTAATAATTTTGGCCATTCCTATGGTGGCATAAACGTCGCTAAGTGCGTCATGTGCATTAGCATGGGTAATGTTATTTGCCACACTCAATTGGTCAAGTTTAAAACAAGGTTTGCCGTCGTCGTAATAGCACCATTCAATACCTTCCGGTCTTAACGCATAGGCTGCTCTAACTAGATCGATAATGTCCCATCTAGAATTTCCTTGGGCGTATTCTCTATCGTAGACAGGATAGAAATTGCGGTATAACAGATGTCGAGTGACTTCATCATCAAATTTTAAACTGTTGTAGCCGGCTACACAGGTATTGGGTACTGTCATTTCCTGATAAATTTTTTGTGCAAACTGCATTTCAATGTAGCCTTTTTGTAAGCTCAATTGCGGCGTAATACCCGTTACTAAGCAGGCTTCAGGGTGGGGAAGGTAATCATTTGGAATTTGGCAGAAGAAATTACTGGGTTTACCAATAACCTCTAAATTAAGATCTGTCCTAATGGCAGCAAATTGTGCGGGGAAATCCAACTGAGGATTTGTACCCCAAGTTTCGTAATCATGCCAAAGAATAGTTTGCGACATATGGCGACTCGTTATATTTCAACAGCTTGGAGTCTAACGTTTCGGACCTTTAAGTTCAAATGATAGATCACATTCTACCAGCCCTTAAATTGTCGATTTAGTAAGTTTTTTAATAAACCTACAAAGGAATATAAAAAGTTATTTATATATCAATTTGAAATATGCAAAAAGTGTCAATCTTTTGACAGCCTAGCCTAAGCGATAACTGGCCTGAGATCGAAAAATGCAATGAAAAAATAGTAATTATTTTTATATTTTTAATGCTACTTTAGAATAATAAACGAGACGATTTTCAGAGTAATATAATTTCTCAGGAAAAAAGAAGCAGTTATTATATGAGGGTATTACCATGTTAGAAACACAAGACTTTTATACCTCAGATTCCCTTGATAATGGCCGGTATGGCAGCATAGTTACGCCTTTCTTCTCAATGCGGCAATTGAGATTAGTGTACAATGAGCTCAAGGGGAACACTGAATTTGAATATGATGACTTCGACGCTTTCAAACACAATGTATTGTCGTCCACAGTGCCGCAACTTGAACTTAGTAAGTGGCAAACCATAGCGGCGAGAAGATAAAGCTTATACTTGTGTAAGACAATAGACATTAATTCAAAAACCCCTTAGTGTATAGCCTTTCTCACTAGGGGGTATTATGAAGGCTATTTTTCGTTCAATCGCGATTTGCGTTACCGCTCTATTCGTATGTTTTAATGCTTATTCTAATCAACCCATTGCCATAGTTTTACATGGCGGGGCTGGCACTATTTCGCCAGATAAAATGACCAAAGAAGTTGAAGCCGCTTATTACGCTAAACTTAATCAGGCGTTAGATGCAGGCTATGCGGTGTTAAAAGACAAGGGTGAAGGATTGGATGCAGTAGTTGCAACCATTACTATTTTAGAAAACTCACCTCTGTTTAACGCTGGCGTTGGCGCTGTGTATACCTATGAAGGTGAACATGAGCTAGATGCTTCCATAATGCACGGAAAGGAGCGTCAAGCCGGCGCTGTTGCTGGCGTGAAAACCATTCAAAATCCCATTTTAGCTGCGCGTTTAGTGATGGAAAAATCTGTTCATGTGATGCTGTCAGGACAAGGTGCTGAATCCTTTGCCCATGAGCACGGATTAGCTAAAATAGATAACACAATGTTTGATACGCAGCGTCGTTTCGACGCCTTGCAAAAAGCCAAGCAACGCATAGATAAACTTTCCAGTATAGGTGTTGATAAATTGGGTGCAGATATGCGCTTTGGCACTGTAGGTGCTGTTGTATTGGATGCCCAAGGAAATATAGTCGCAGGTACATCTACAGGGGGCATGACAGCTAAGCGTTATGGTCGAGTGGGCGATTCTCCAATCATAGGAGCAGGAACTTTTGCAGATAACGCTTCTTGTGGTGTTTCAGCTACTGGTCATGGTGAATTTTTTATCCGCTATAACGTAGCGTCTGACATTTGTGCGCGCATGAAATATCAACATTTATCGCTACAAGATGCGGCTAACCAAGTAATCAACGTAGAATTAAAAGCAGTAGGCGGCGATGGTGGTATAATCGCGCTTGATGCTAAAGGAAATGTGGCAATGCCATTTAACACTTCAGGTATGTACAGAGCCAGTATAGATGGGCAAGGTAAACGAGTAGTAGCCATTTATAAATGATAGATTTTAATATTAAAAAGGCATTAGAAAAATGCCGAGTAAAAGATAGATTTAAGTTTCAAAAACGATTTCAAACCCTAAGCCAGCAAAAAAACATTGAACAAGAGGCACTTGAAAAACTACTGCTAGATATTCAAGAAAGCCAATCAAAAGTTACTAACAAGCAAGAATTGATTCCGGATATAGAATATCCGGATCTTCCTGTGTCAAATCGCCGAGAAGAAATTCAAAAACTGATTCAAGACAATCAAGTGGTGATCATTGCAGGGGAAACTGGCTCTGGTAAAACAACTCAAATTCCAAAGATGTGTTTAGAGTTAGGGCGGGGAACCACTGGCTACATCGGGCACACCCAACCAAGGCGTCTAGCCGCACGAAGCGTTGCCGATCGCATTGCGGATGAGTTAAACACGCAATTGGGTGAAAAAGTCGGGTATAAAGTTAGATTTAATGATCAAGTCGGGGATAACTCCTACATTAAATTGATGACCGACGGGATCTTACTTGCTGAAATTCAACAAGATCGATTTCTAAACGCTTATGACACCATCATCATAGATGAGGCCCATGAAAGAAGCTTAAACATTGATTTTCTTATTGGTTATTTAAAACGTTTATTGCCGAAACGCCCTGATCTTAAAGTGATTATTACTTCAGCAACCATAGATCCTGAGCGATTTGCGAAGCACTTTAACAATGCCCCTATTATCGAGGTAAGCGGTCGAACTTATCCCGTTGAAATTCGCTACCATGATCCTGTGGAAGAAGACGACAATGATCAACAAAGCATGATCATTAAGGCCGTTGATGAGTTAATGCGTGAACCTCTGGGCGATATTTTGATATTTCTATCCGGTGAACGTGATATCAGAGATACAGAAGACGCACTTAGAAAACGTCAATATAGAAACACCCAGATATTGCCGTTATACGCCAGACTTTCGAGCGCTGAACAACAGCGTATTTTTGCACCTCATAACCAGCGACATATTATTTTATCTACCAATGTGGCTGAAACATCCTTAACAGTGCCTGGTATCAAATATGTTATAGATACCGGTGAAGCAAGAATTTCCAGATACAGTGCAAGAAGTAAAATTCAACGCTTACCCATTGAAGCAATTTCACAAGCCTCTGCTAACCAGCGCTCTGGTCGTTGTGGACGTCAATCTAATGGTATTGCCATACGTCTGTATTCTGAGGACGATTTTAACGCTAGACCTGCATTCACTGATCCTGAAATTTTACGCACTCACTTATCAAGCGTTATCCTGCAAATGTTATCCTTAGGTTTAGGTGAAATTGAGCGCTTTCCGTTTGTTCAGCCACCGGATCAACGACAAATAAACGATGGCATTAAATTACTCGAAGAACTTAATGCTGTGGCACACAAAGGACGGCAATTACAATTAACGGCCATAGGTCAGCGGATGGCGAAATTACCCTTAGATCCGCGCTATGCACGTATGCTTATTGAATCTGAAAAATACGATGCGGTGTCTGAAATCGCAATAATCGCTGCGGGCTTGAGCGTACAAGACCCTAGAGAACGCCCAACGGATAAACAACAAAAGGCGGATCTAGCCCACGCGCAATTTGTCGACAAAGATTCAGATTTATCCAGTCTACAAAATCTGTGGTTAGGGTTTAAAGAACAACAAAAAACCACCAGTAACAACCAAGTAAGAAAATGGTGTAAACAAAACTTTATCCATTATCAGCGCATGCGAGAATGGCAAGACATTGTTAGCCAAATCAAGCAAACTCTGGTGGCGGTTAATTTAAGATTAAATCAGCAACCGGCTGATTATGAAGCTGTGCATCGCAGTGTGGCTGTAGGCTTGCTCTCGCAGATTGGTATGAAAGACAAAAACAAACAATATTTAGGTTGTCGCAATACCAACTTCATGATTTTCCCCGGTTCTGGTGTATTTAAACAGCAGCCTAAATGGTTAATGGCCACAGAATTAGTGGAAACTTCTAAATTGTATGCCCGCCAAGTGGCTAAAATTGATGTGGCATGGTTAGAGTCTATCAGTGAACACCTGAGCAAAAAGTCTTATTCAGAACCCCATTGGAGTAAAGATGCAGGGGCGACCAAAGCCTATTTAACCGTTACTCTATTAGGGTTACCCATTGTTAATCGTCGACTTGTGGAATATTCCAAAATAGATCCGGTGATTTCTAGAGAGTTGATGATTCGAGAAGGCTTGGTTTACGGTCATACCAAACTTAAATATGCCTTCTTAACCCATAACCAAGCACAAATTGAAGCGGTTGAATTACTCGAAAAGAAAGCACGCCGGCGAGATATCTTGGTTGACGAAGAAACCCTTTGTCAATTCTATGACAATATCATTCCTCATGACGTTGTAAATGAAGCAACTTTTAAAAAGTGGTGGCGAATAAAATCACAAAAGTCACCAGAGTTATTGCATTTTTCTTATGAAAGTTTACTCAAAAAATCCGCCGAGGAAATCACCGAAGGTGCTTATCCAAACGTATGGCATCAAGATGGATTGACTTTAAAACTGTCGTATCATTTTGAACCAAATGAAGCGATAGACGGTGTGTGCTTGCATGTACCTGTTACCATTCTCAATCAAGTAAAAGATGTAGGATTTGATTGGCTAGTGCCGGGCATGCGTCATGAGTTGATTGTGCAGTACATTAAAACTCTACCAAAAGCCTTACGCCGCAGTTTTGTGCCTGCCCCAAATTTTGCCGATGCTTGTGCGGGTGAAATTTCCCCTAAAGATAAAAATGGGCAAGATGTCGCCTTAGTGGACGCTTTAGCACTAAAATTATTTAGGATGACAGGCACCAAGGTAACAGGGGAGGACTTTGATAGCACGCAATTGCCTTCTCATTTGCGCTTTAACTTTGCTGCAATTGATGAAAAAGGCAAGATTTTGGGCTCTGCAAAATCCCTTGTTGAATTGAAAAAACAATTTCAACATAAACTCAAACATACCTTAGAAAAAGTGGCAGCTACTGACAACATAGAACAAAGTAGCTTAACTGACTGGAGCATTAAAGATATTCCGGCAGTGTACAAACGAAAGCAAGCGGGCTTTGAAATCACAGGTTATCCAGCGTTAAAGGTTAACAATAAAAGTGTCGATTTAGTCTTGTTCGACAGCGAAAGAGCTGCGCAAGAGTCCCATAAAGAAGGTGTTTTACACCTGATAAAAAACAACATTCCATCGCCTGTGAAGTTCTTACAACAAAAATTGCCAAACAAAACCAAGCTTAGCTTATATTACACGCCCTTCGGCCATGTATCAGTGCTTATCGACGATATAATCCTGGCGGCTTTATATTTGTTATGCGAAGAAATTCAACCGTTGGATCAGGCTAGAACTAAGCAAGTATATGAGCAAATGCGAGAACATTGTCGAATGCATTTGAACGACAAAGCCTTAGAAGTGGCAACGGGCATTGAAGACGGGCTGTCAACTGCGCATAAAATTCAATCTTTGTGTAAAGGCAATATTCCTTTAAACCTGATTAATAGCATTGCGCACATAAAAGATAACGTAGAAAAGTTAGTGTATAAGGGCTTTGTCTTGGATTTTTGTCAAGGCCGGTTAAACGACTGGAATCGATATCTACAAGCGCTAAAACAAAGGGCCGAAAAGCTAAAAGTTGATCCAAGTCGTGATAGATTAAATCAACTTGAGGTAGATAAGGCAGAAAGTGCTATACTCGATAAGGAGAAAGCTTTAAGCAAAGTCAGCGCTTCAAACGTAATATTGCACGAAGCGCGGGAAATGCTTGAAGAATATAAGGTGTCCCTATTTGCCCAGCAATTAGGCACCAAATTTCCAATATCATTGAAAAGAATAAAAAATAAACTCGAAGAATATTAGTAGTTTGTGTAATTAACGATGAAATGTTTCAATTTTGTTAACAAATTGCAGTTGACAGAGTAGGAGCATGTCTCTATAAAGTTTAACGCGAATATAAAAATAAAGAGGTAACTCGATGTTAGGGTATGATGATAAACGCAATTTTTATCGCATGATGGTTAACTCGCCTTGTGAAGTAAAATTGTTAGATCAACCTTCGGTGTCTAGTTTGTCGGCAGTGTGCCGCGATATTAGTGCGACAGGCATGTCTTTGGAATTAGATCTACCTACAGTAGAACTCGGCGCATTGTTAGATATTACCATTGAATCAAACAATGATCAGATCCCATCTCTTGAAGCAAAAGCAAAGGTTGTGCGTTGCGAAGACGGTGAGGACGAGACTTGCTTAATTGGCGTAGAAATTAACGAAATGAAATAGTTTGTTCTAGTATCAAACTATTAAAATGGGCTCACAGGTCAGTATCATTCCACCGTGAGCTTAGTTTTATTTGCTCTCTCTTATTTTACTTTTATTCCTTAATATTCAGCTAGGTTAATATTTTTCCCCGCAATTAATCCGATATTTTTAATAACCAATAATAGTCGATTTAAAAGTTTTAATAGCTTTCGATTATAGGCTCGCTATAAAACAAAAAAGCAGACTTTTTACTCACTATATACTCAAGCTATTATTCATTGAAATCAGATAGTTAAGAGTAATTAGTTTACCTAGAGGGAAAACCCGCTAAATACAGACTCGCGAAATCGAGCCCTAATAAACCTAAACTAAAGTTGACCACGCAAAATTAAATGATGTATAACAATGATTTAGGCTAAAAGGATATTGGCGATGAACTTGCAGTTGCTTTGTGTATATGCAAGATGTTTGCTAATAAGCTGTTAGGGGCTCTTTATCGAATGCTTAGTTTATCTGATACCACTGTAAGGCAATACCGGAAAAAGAATGGAAAAGTTTCGATTCGCCTAAGGAGTCACCTTTTGATCGAGTCAACCGAATCCTTTTCTTTGACGGCTTATTTGAAAGATATTAGGTGCTACCTAACTTTTCCAAATGAGGAGCCATGGATGTTTAAAGATGTCGCAGTTTCACCTGACTGTATCTGTTCTACTGATTCCTTCATGGTTCATGATTTGACAGCTTCTGGTGAAAAAAGCATTAGGGATATCTGTGATACAGTTGGTAATTTAAGGCTGGATTATCATATTAGCTTTACTGGGCACCCTTCCGAAGAGCCAAGCTCAAAATCATATGTGGTCCCTATCATTAGAAGGAAGACAGCGTATGGCCCCTAACAAGGGAATTTTATCATTCGCTGTCGCTCCTTCGGACATTTTGCACTTTTTAAAATCTGCTTTTCGCTTCGTTCAATTTTCGCAGATTTTAACACCTACAAACTGCCGTAAATGCAGGCGTTAGAAGCCAATATGAATATTGTAGAATACCGTGAGCTTGTACAAGACCTGTTATTTGAGCCATTAGCGGCAATCGGATTTCAAATGAAGGGTGATCACATTTATTTGAGAGAAAATGGCAATTGTCTAGCCTTGTTAAGAGTTAAAGATAAATGGTCTAACATCACTCAGCAGGTCAAGTATCTATTAGTTGTCCGGCAAGAATTTCTGCCTGATTTGGAAGAAAGAGAAATAACTGAATTTGTTGATCATCCTGCTTTGTATCCATTCAAAGCAAATCCTTTGAAATTGGATAACTTTCAAAGGGGGGTGTTTAAAAAGAAAATTGTATACAAATACCGAAGCTGTAACTTGGGGCATTACGATACGGCGAATATAAATTATGGAGAAGAAGATCCAAGTTGCATTCTCCAAACAATAGCATCCGAAGTGGCGACCAAGGGTGTTGAATGGTTTCATAGTCTAACTCCCAGCATGTCTGCGAAACAGATAAGGAAATATGGCAACAAAGAGTACATTGAAGAAATCTGGGATAGAGCATATGCAAAAAATGGCTTCTAATAAACGGGTCAAATTCGCTCTCTTTTGTCGCAAGGACGCGCAAAATGCCCGCTTGCTTTACCCTGCTAAATAATTGTTGAAGCGTTATGTTCTTCAGGGGTTAACTTGAAAGTAATTAAAGCTAAGTTAAATACCGAGCCTTATCACTCACTCAGCATTAAGGACGTAAAATATATTCTGGGGCTCGTGCCTGAGCACTGGTATCGAAATGTGAATAAAATAGTCCTTAGCTCTACTCATTTTAATAAGTCACGATTCGACAGACCTGTTTTTGGACACGCCGCACTATTAGATATAAATATATTGTCTAGGGGGTTTACTAGGCAGGAAATAGCGAAGGAATTTCTCAGAGAATTGGCAGTTTTAGGTAGAGTCTCTCAAACACAGAGCTTCAATCACATCCCCAAAAAAGAGTTAAAAAAGATTGATGAAGTAATTGAGCCATTTTTACAGGAGTTTTTGAATGCCAGAACATAACAAGTGACTATGGTGTTAAGTCAATTAATCGAGATTATCAGGGCAGGACATTATTGAAGCATTAGGTTACGAAAAATGGGAACCGAATTAATTTACATTTCTAACGTTACTACTCCCGCAATCTTTTTTGTATATTTTCTATTATTGTTCAAAGGCATGTTTCCGAATCCCAGAGCTGTTATTGCATTGATTATAAATACCACGTGGATGCTTTCATTCTTGATATCAGGAGTTATCGATGGCGATTTGTATTTAAGCTATCTATATGGAGGATTTTTCTTAATCATCTTTCAGATAGTCGTTTTAATTATTGTCTGGTTATTTGGTATTCAACTTGGCAAGTTCATAGGGCTAAGTAAGCATACAACCTAACAAGCGACTATGGTACCAAATCAATTAATGGAGATTATAAGTGCATGCCATGCCACTTGCATTCGCAAATGTCACACCATACTCTGCTAACTCATTATTGTGGTGTTATATGCCGGTAAATAATAGATCGATTGCTGAAATTACTTCAAATCTGAAAGCATTAACATTATCTACTTTTGAGGATAAAAATGATTCTGGTACAGTTGTTATTTGATGGGTTAAAAGGACATAATCTTTTCCCTTGATTTGTATTATCGGGCAGAGTTTTTTTGCATCTCTATGCTTTATTGAACCTGGTGAGGAAAAAGGTATTACAACTCTTGAATTGAGTTCGTCGAGTAAATCGTTTTGTACATTCAAAAAATAAGGGTAAGTTTTCTTTGTAGCCTTATCTTTGTTTAAGTAAACCGTAAACTGACTCATTAGAACTCACGGAAAGAGTCAGAGAAAAGGCCATGTTTTTCTGTTAACTCATTTAACGCCTCAATGGCATCTCGGTTTTCGTTTTTCCAATTTTCGCGCTCAGTTTGGCGTAGTTGATGGACCAATGCGCGTTCGAGAGTTGCGGAAAGGTTGATTTTATTTTTCCGAGCTTTAGTTAGTAAATCACTGTTTATACTCAAGTTTGTTGGTTTCTTGGGGGCTTTTAAATCATAAAGCTGAGGCATTATGGCTTGCTCCTAACAGTTAATGCGTATAAGTTATGCGTATAATGTTGTCACAATATCAGGAAGCGTAAAACAAGGCAAATCACTCGGATGCCAAAACATCCGCTCTGCATTGGTTTCGCCATCGGCGTTTGCGGCGTTAAACCCTTTCCACAAGATTAAATGGATGTATTCAAATGAAAAAAATACTAATTGCTCTTATTTCTCTGTCTGATCTTCCCCTAAAACACAAAGAATTGCCGAAATGGACAAGCTAAATGAATTATTACATTCCACACTCGTTTGAGGGGCTAACAAGGTTATTATGAAGAAATCCAGTATACTTTTTTTAATACTTCTTATTAGTGGTTGTTTTGATTGGTATGAAGTGCCTACATTTTCGATGGAACCTACGATTATGTCTGGAGGCAAGATCAAAATTGAAGAAGACTATTATGATACCAACCGTATTCAGAGGTTTGGTATCGTTGGCCATATAGTTCCCAGTAACAATTTATTTCAAGCTAAAAGAATTATTGGGTTGAGGAAACTATAGAAATTAAAAATGGAGTAATCTTGATAGATGGACAAAACTTAGATGAACCTTATGAGTTTGATAAAATAAAAATGGATTATGGACCTGTAGTTATTCCAAAAAATCACTATTTTCTGTTAGGAGATAACCGAAACCAAAGTAATGATAGTCGCTACTGGGGAACGCTACCTCTAGAGTCCATAAGAGGAAAAGTGGTGGAAATTAAGAATCCACGAAAATACATTATGAAAACGAAGCCGCATAGGAAAGTCAACTCAATAGATTAAAAGAGGATTTTACGGATTTTCAGACCTCCTCAGATAGGCCACAATAATATGGCTACTATCTGTTTATAATTTATTTTGAATAAATGAGCGAATAGAACTTATGGATTTAGTTGAATTAGGTGAAGCAAGCGACAGTGAATATGATCGCGAACATACTTGCGTTGAGAATGAGTTCCCTAAATTTGATCGCATAATTCACTGTGTTAAAGCCAATGATGAACCTCTTAATATATGGCAAATACACGGTATTCATTATGCGGTGGAAGAAGAAGTGAAATTGGGAGAGGCTGACTACGTAGGGCAAGTCACTTACCACAGCGTGATTTCAATAAATTATTGTCCGTTTTGCGGAGCAAATTTAGTAAATGACGCATAGAGTTGGGCTTAAGAGCATTAAAAATTCTCTGTACATCATAAAGAGTGTCCACAAACTCTGGTAAGAATGCTGTAATGTTAACTAGTTAGTTTGAGCATAAGCGCGCTATCGAGGAGTCAAAAAAATGAAAGATTCGGATAGATATATAAAAATTGTCGAATGGTCAGAAGATGACAATTGCTATGTGGGTTCTAGTCCCGGACGAATGCTTGCTGGTTGTCATGGAGATGATCAGAGAAAGGTTTTTGACGAACTTTGCTTAGTTATAGAAGATACAATAGCCCTCTACAAAACTGATAACAAGCCTTTGCCGTCACCTACGTCAGGCAGAGACTGGACTAATGTTGCATAACAAGGAGGTAGTTTGGAGAAGGAAATTGCAGTACGGATGTTGGAACAAGTTGCCCGTAATTTGACGGCTATTGAGAACTTATCTAGAGTTCTAGGTCTCCTTACTGAGATCAAAGATAGGAAATTGTACACTCCAATGCTGAAAGAATTGCTTAGCAGTAATTTTGAGTTGCAACACGAGATTGGGCGGATTTATAACGATTTAGACCCTATGTATCTGGGCTTGGAGGAGTTTACTTTGATGCGTAAAAAATTTGAGGACCCAGAAAATCCAATTCCAATGCCAACACAAAAGGATATCGAAAATGCTAAACGGTCCTGGGAGAGAATTAGTAGGATGCTTAAAAAGTAGAAAGTTTACATACCAAAAGCCTAAAGACGAAAATTGGTAAGAGCGGCCAGCTCCGCTTAAATTAGTGTTTTAAGCCAAGGGACAATGCATTGCGGTATTTCATACCGCTACTAATTTATAATTGTACCCTCAGAAAACTCATATAAACTGCTTCTCAAACGAATAGATATGGTGTCATTGAAAATTTCGCCAGAACTTCCTATTCAAAAGTGGATTAAGGAAACGATGATGGATGGGAGCCTTTAATTAGGGCTTCCATAGGGAATTTGGAAAATTAACGCCAAAAAGTTAAGTACTTGTTCCTATGTAATAGTGCTGTAGACAAATCAAGGAAGTTGATTGATGTTGATTTATTGGGTCGTAATTGGTTTTTTCACCATATTAAATCTCTATGTCAGTGTCCTTTTAATACGAAGGGATGATTTAGAACAAATACAAAAAATACTGCAAATATTACTTGTCTGGTTAATTCCATTGTTAGGCGCAATTGGAATTTGGCTACTTATCAAAAGCCAAGATGATGATGACAATAATAAACCCAGTAAACCTTCGTTTGGTGGCGGGGCGAATGACAGCATCGGGGCGCAATGATTATTATATGGTTCGATTCCAGATAACTACGAGCGCATGCAACTAGAACTCGTGCGTTTGTTAAAGTCTAAAGTGCCGCGCTATATAAATTTGTAATCAGCGAATAGATTTTCAATTAGTTTTTTACAATAAATTAGCTCATTGACCGGTCGTTGTAATTGATGATTAAAATAATTCAAAGGACTTTTATGTTTGTATTTGCAACGATAACGCCGAAAAAACAATTCTTCGAAAATGCTAAACAAGCTATTTTAGGTATTCTTGATCAAACCAGAGATGAGCCGGGATGTATTCAGTTCGAACTACATGAAAATAGTGAAGAGGGTAAACTCTTTTTATATGAACAGTGGCAAGATGAAAATGCACTGACGTTGCATTATCAACAGCCTTACACTGCACACGTATTTGAACAATACGAACAATGGTTACAAATACCCGTTGACGTAGTTAAAATGGATAAATGCTAAGAACTTTAACCTGTAAATACTATAGGTTTGATGCGTTACAAAGGAATGTAATACGAAATGAAAGTTTATCTTTTTGATTGGGGGGACACCCTAATGGTTGATTTCCCAAACGGCAAAGGAAAGATGTGCGATTGGGAAACAGTTCAAGCGGTAGAGGGTGCAAAAGAGTTACTGCAACGCTTGTCGTCAGATGACAAAATTTATATTGCTACTGGCGCGGCTGAATCATCAGAGTCTGACATCAAAGCAGCGTTTGAACGCGTAGGCTTAGACCGCTTTATTAGCGGCTACTTTTGTAAGGCTAATCTAGGCATCTCAAAAGGTTCACCGGAATTCTTGCGAAGCATATTAGATAAACTCAATGTTACACCCGAATGCGTTTTCATGGTGGGGGATAGCTATGAAAAAGATATTGTTCCAGCGCTAGCAATTGGCATACAAGCAATATGGCTGTCGCCAAGTACCACTCAAGCACCTTTTGATAACGTTCGCATTATCAAATCACTTCGAGAAATGTGAAACTATGTTGTATCAATTAAAAAAAGGCGAGTCTTATAAATGAAGCAAATCGTTATTTTATTCTTCTTAGCGCTAAGTTTTACTTATTTCAGTGCCAAAGCCGCAACTCCCGAGCAAATTAAAATCGCAAAAACAGAGTATCCAACACAGATCCTATATAAACTTTGGCAGGACCATCAAAACGATCCCAATGCAGCACTAAGATTTTACAACACACTTGATCAAAAACACCTTATCGAGGTCAGTAGTGATGCTCCTAATACAGCCACCGTGACGTATTTTGCCAAGGGGAGTGAGGATACCGACTACATTATGCAATCAGGTGGTCCTGACTTTTATGGCTTGAGGTTCAAACAAATAGGTAACACTGACATTTATTTTTGTGTCCAAAAAATTCCAACTGATGCCTTTTTCACTTATGGCGTAAATGAATTTAAACGCAAAAAAGTGGAAGGAACGGAACAACTATACCAAACCGATATGGCGCATATTTACGATGGAACGGTAATAGGGCCACAAGCACCTTTATCTAACTATATCGTTAATCATAAGAATGTGGCCAAAGGGATTATTAAGGAGGTCATCATCGAGAGTGAATACATGGATGAAAAGCGCAAGCTTGAAGTGTATTTGCCCGCTAACTATAACCCAGCGCATGCCCATAACTTAGTTATTCAATTGGATGGACAAAACTTTTCAGCAGATGCAGAACAAGCTCCAGCTTGGCGAGGTTGGACGCCATTACCAACTATTTTAGATAACCTGATCAATGAGGATAAAATTACACCCACTATTGCAGTGTTTGTTCACAATCAAGGTAATCGCTCAAAAGATCTGATTGATGATAGAATGGCAGATTTTATCGCCCTTGAGGTTTTGCCATGGGCAAAAAGTAATTTCAACGTTTCATCTGACAATAAACATATTGTGCTTTCAGGGCCAAGCCGAGCAGGGTTTACCGCTGCATACACTGCGCTACGTCACTCAGAACTTATCGGTTCCGTGCTTTCTCAATCTGGTTCCTTTTATTACACCAAGTCTGACAAGTCGAATTGGCCTATTTATCCGGAATTTGAAGGTGTTTTAATTCCTGGTTATAAAGATGCTCCAACTCAAAATATCCAGTTTTATCTCGATGTTGGCTTGTATGATCTTGGTTTGGCCGCAGTAGGAACAAATCGTCGCTTGAAGGACATTCTTCAGCTTAAAGGCTACAAAGTTGAATATTACGAATATAAAGGTGGGCATTCTCATTTGGCCTGGCGTCATACACTCGCTAAGGGGTTGATTACGCTAATTGGTAACAAGTGATTTAGTAAGCATTAAAATGACGGATAAAATTGTCCATAAATTAAACTTTAGGTAGTTGTAAATCTGAATTAAGCGTGTAAATTTAAAAGTTGGTCGTTTGTTTATCAACAGTTCCTCGTCAAATATTTGAAGTTAACAACATGGAAAGTGAAGTTTACCTGAACAAACCTCAACCAAAGTTAATTACATAAGGAAATAAGGCATGACCAGAGTAACTGGAATAGGAGGCGTTTTTATTAAAGCTAAAGCGCCCGAAGTATTGCAAAATTGGTATAAAACGCATCTTGGCATTGATGTACAAGTTTGGGGTGGAACATTCTTTAAATGGGTTGATAGTGAAGGCAAGCCCTACGCTGGCTCAACCGCGTGGATGGTTGGTAAAGGTGAGAACTTTGCACCTAGTGAATCCTCTTTTATGGTGAACTATCGAGTTGCGGATCTGAATCAATTATTGAGCGCGCTGCGCGCAGAAGGCTGCAATGTATTAGACGAAACCGACGAATCTGAATTCGGAAAATTCGGTTGGTTTATGGACCCTGAAGGAAACAAAGTAGAACTTTGGGAGCCGCCTGTTGGCGAATAGAATTTGCCGACATTCAGCTATTTGAAGGCTAGAGAGTAATTAGCCATTGGTTAACACTTTAAAATAAGCTCAACCGTTTTAATTGGAATGAAGTACTGATTATGGAAAACCCGCAGAAGAAATATAAAGCTTTTATCAGTTATTCGCAAAAGGATAAACGTTGGGCTGCAAAAATTCATAGTTGGCTTGAGTCATACCGAGTGCCTGCTGGCGCTCTTATTCAAATCCAAAGCAATAGACGATTAGGCAAATTTTTCCGCGATGATGATGAAATGTCAGCGTCATCGGATCTTGCATCAGCACTTAAAGAAGCCTTAATAAATTCAGAAAATTTAATAGTCATTTGTTCTCCTAATTCAGCAAAATCTGAGTGGGTGGATGCTGAAATTAGGCACTTTAGAGAAACCGGTAGAGCAGACAATATTTTCGCAATAATTGTTTCTGGTGAACCCAACTCTACGGACCCCAATAGCGAGTGTTTTCCACCAAGCTTACGTGCTTATGAAGAAGAAGAGGGCATTATGCCCATTGAGCCACTCGCCATTGATTTACTGAAAGATGGTAAAAGCAGGGCTTGTACGCGCTTGGCTGCTGGCCTGTTAAAAATTGACTTTGACGATTTATGGCGACGCGAACAGCGCAGAAAAACTAAACAATTAATAGGTTGGGCTTTATTAGTATTTTCCGTGCTAATGATTTATGCCGTGATTTTGGCTTACCAAACTCGCTTGTTTAATGGTGATAAGGCTCAGTTTTTTGGCCAAATGGCTGAGTTACAAAATGCTGCTGTAGATAGTGGCAATGATGAAGATAAAGGGCAATACGATAGAGCGCTTAGGTTTGGCGTTGTGGCCACAAGAGAAGGAATACTCGATCCAGTAACAAATAAGTCTCAAGATGAACTTGTTAAAACCTTGCATAGCATGCCGGATGCGATGCAATTAAATAGTCCTGATAGACTCATTGGGAATGTTGCGCTAAGCCATGGACGGACCAAACTCGCCATGGTAGAGCTCGACGTACAAGGCGACATACTGATAGTTGATCTTAACGATTTTAAAATAATTGAACGCATTACTCATGGATTAAGCGCGAAAATTCGGGGCGTCACCTGGCACCCGACGAGAAATTGGTTAGGTCTATTTGATGACGAAGGTGTTACTTACATCTTAGATTTAGATGCACGTAAAGTTATTTTTAAAACGCCATCAATAGGGCAAACAATTCTAACGACTTCCTTTTCCGACAACGGGCAATATTTGTTAATTCGAGGTTGGAGCTCATATCAAGTTTGGGAGCTGGCAACGGGTAAATTAGTTGACCGCTTATCAAACCCTAAATTTAGTAGTATGGACGTTGCTTGGGTTCCTTGGTCGACAAATATTGCAGTGTTGCCCATCTTAAAAGAGTATGGATCAAAACAGTCCCTAAGAATTCGTGATGTGGTTGAAAAAAAGGATCTTCTTACATTGGGTGGAGATGCTTCTTCAATAAGCACTTTTTCTTTACCACCTTCAGGCAAGGGCTTAATGATTCATGAACGCTTGGGTAACGAATATAGCGAATACGCTTATAAAATAGCCTATGTTGATTTGCCCAGTGGCGAAAGGAAATTAGAAACTTCTGTCGATGATATTTATAATTTTTTGGGATTAGAAGCTAACGATAGGGGCGGTTTGGCCGGCATTGTATCCAAGGACAAAGAGCTACATTTTTATGAATTTACCTCAGGTAATAAGGTTAAACATTGGCAGGTTGATTTTGCTGATGGCAACGTCCCAGCGCTGTTGAGTCATACCGGAAGTAATGAATCTGTGTTGATTGGGTCTGAAAATGGCGTCATTCGGCTTTACAGTAAAATGTCCAATGATAAGCCTTTACTTAAAATTCAAGCCCATAACGGACAGGGCCTGAACAAGCTAATTCTCACCAATGCTCAAGACAAGCTTATATCACACGGCAGTGACGGTAATGTTATGGTGTGGGACATAAAGGGTTACGATAATCTGGTCCATAAAGCACCACTGAATGGTATGGTGAATGGATTTATTAAAAGCTTACAATTCAATCATAATAGGTCAGCTGTACTGGCATTAAATGAAGGTTCCATTGGTGTTATGGGGTTACCGGTAAAAACATCAGTGCCTGAAAGACTCATTCAACCTTTTGAATCTAAATCATTGTTTACCTTGCCAACTCATATGCGTTCGCAATTTAAAATTCTTGATGGGTATTTTACCGACGACAAAAACAATGTGCGATTTATCGTAAATAACGGTGAAATAATTGAGGTTCCCATCATTGGTGATAAAAAACTTTCTACTATTGAGCATATTCCAGAAGTAATTGATATTGCAAAAGCTAACACGGACAAAGTTGTGATGGCGGTAGCGACCAAAGGTGGCGTTTATACTATTGATGGGGAAAATATAGCACTGTTAACGTCTTCAGATCCTGAAACCATACCCTACACTAAAGTAGCCGTAAGTCCAGATGGTAAGTTTATAGCTGCGGGCACCGAAGATGGTCAAGTTAGGCTTTGGTCGCTGGCAAATCGCAATTTACTCAATACGTTTAAGCTTGATTCAGCTAGCAACGTCAAACTCCTATCGTTTACCCCATCTTCACAATACTTATTTGTAGGTGGGCCAAGAAAGGGGGCAAAGCTATTTCATCTACCCGATGGTGATCCCGTCAATATTGATGCTGTAAATGAACGTTTTTGGACTATCGACTACATAACCTATTCGCCAAATGGTAAGCTCGCTTTGATTCAGGGTTCTAACAATAACACCCTGGTTTTGCATGCCGAATATGGCATATTTGACCTAAATGAAAATCAATTACAGCCAGATGGTTGGCGTTTTGGTTCGTCGGAAAAAACGGCTTTTCTTAACGATGATCGCGTTATGTATATGATTCCGCAAGGAGAACAAAAGCTAGTTATTTGTTCTATCAGCAGTTTGGTGTGCTTGGCGCGCAAACACAATTTAAGATATTTTACATCTGGCGCTTTGTTTGATGACGATCAAGATATCATGATCGTAGATAATTTTGGTGGGTTATTATTTTGGAGTGTGGGTTGGTTAGTTGATGACAATGTCAGACAAAACCTGTGCTCTGGCATCATAGATCCAAATTTACTGATAGTAACTGATGAAGATGTCAGACAAGCACCTATGTTGGTGAATCATTTAGGTCAAAATGTGTGTGACATCAATGCTCCTTGGTATGAAAGATTTTTCTCGTCATCCAAACCAAAACCCTTCGTTTCTATTGCGGCACACACCCCTGATGATTATTTGAATTCAATTGAGAATTTTGCGACTGCAGATAATCCAACAAGTAAAATTTTGCGGCAATATCTTAGTGAGTTTGAATTTAAGGCTTTAGACAAAATAAATGGGTCTGCTGAGATAAGAGCACAATTACTTCAAGCAACGGGTTACATAGAAGGGATTGGTGTACCAAAAGATTTTGATAAAGCTGAGGAAATTCTAAAGGCACTGGTTAAGCAAGAGAATTCAATAGCGCAGTTTAATTTGGCTATGGCATTAACTCTCAAACAGGATAAACGATCAGCAATTAATCCTGAAGAGCAGGAAATTCAAAAGTTAATAGCGGCATCTGCTCAACAAGGTTTTTGGGCGGCAAACCAATTTTTAGGGGTTAACGCCTATCAAAATGAAAATTTTGACCAAGCCAGGAAGTATTTTAAACAGGCCGTCGAAAATGGTGATAAAAACTCCATGCATTGGCAAGCCTTGGTAGCAGAAGCTATAAATGACAAGCCTGAATTACCATCAATTAATGCTTGTGAGTTACATAGGCAAGCTGCTATAGCAGGTGCAGGGAAAAGTTTAATGCCTTTTTTGAAATGTATTGAATCAGGTGTATTAACGACAAAATTAACTCATCAGCAACTTATGGCAATGCTCAAATTTTACGGCTTTCAAGATAATGAACCAAAAGTTCGTCAACAGGCACAAAGTCTATTTTATAGGTATATAGATCCCTTGGTGATGACGCCAAAATTATTAAATGATGTTGTTGTATCTAAAGATTAGTTAAGCGGTTTTAACCACTTCATTTAGGAAATCTACTAAACGTTCTTAGGTGTTTGAAGTGGCAAGTTTCACTGTACTCATTTAATAAAGAAATAGAGAATTACTTAAATAGTTTCAACGTTAGGAAAATAACGAATGGATGCATTACCGTATTTACAAAAAGTAAAACTCAAACGAGAAAAAATCTTCTCTTTTGACGCTTATCTATTCTCTATACCTGCGGTACGAGAGCTTTATGAAATAGATTTTTCCAAAGAGGTCACGATTCTTGTTGGTGAAAATGGCTCGGGTAAATCAACTCTTTTAGAAGCAATTGCTGTAGCAATGGGATTTAACGCAGAGGGTGGGTCCAAAAACTTTAATTTCCAAACACGAAAAACGCATTCTGATTTATTTGAATACCTATTGCTTTCAAAATCGTTTAAAAGGTATAAAGACGGCTTTTTCCTACGAGCCGAAAGTTTTTACAATGTCGCAACTAATATAGATGAGATGGATGAAGGGTTTTCTAAAACACCTATGCTGAAAGACTCTTATGGAGGAAAGTCTTTGCATCATCAATCTCACGGCGAGTCCTTTCTTGCACTTATGGTTAATAGGTTTGGCGGGAATGGGCTATACATTTTAGATGAACCGGAAGCTGCGTTGTCTCCATCACGGCAATTAGCTGTGTTAAGTAGGATGTATCAATTAATTGAACTGCAATCTCAATTCATAATTGCTACACATTCTCCCATTCTAATGGCTTACCCAAATGCAAAAATATACCAAGTAAGCTCGAATGGTATTGAACCAGTCAAGTATGAAGAAACCGAACATTATGAAATAACTAGAGCTTTTTCAAATAACCCTCAACCCATGCTTAAAGAATTATTTAGAGAAGACAGTGTTTAAAAATAGGAAAATTCTGTGAAAAAGTACTTATTTTCGTTATTGATTTCTCTTTTTAGCATATCAGCGATAGCGAACACAGACAGTTTAGACGAAATAAATCACCTATTATCTTTTGTAGAAAATACTAATTGTAAGTATGAACGAAATGGCAAAATCCATACGGGTGCAGAGGCGGTTGAACATATTAAGAAAAAATATGATTACTACAAAGATGATATTGTTACTGCGGAAGATTTTGTGAAATATGCCGCAACTAAAAGCAAGATGTCAGGAAAATTTTATTGGGTGCAATGTGATTCAAACTCTCGAATTAAAAGCAAAGATTGGCTGTTAAGAGAATTACATCACTTTAGTCAAATAGACACAGATTAGGCCAGACTTTATTTATCAATCTGGCCAAGAAATTCCCGTTAAGTTGGCTGGTAACCTTTGTCTTCTAGCAGATTACTTGCGCTTGCAGCGTCTCTTGCCAAGGTATCCACTTTTTCGTTGCCTGGGTTGCCTGAATGCCCCTTAACCCATCGCCAATCTATCTGGTGTTTATTGGCTACTAGATCCAATTTTTTCCACAGGTCTTCATTTTTGACTTTTTTCTTATCGGCTGTGCGCCAGTCGCGTTTTTTCCAGTTGTGAATCCATTTTTGAATGCCGTTTTTAACGTATTGGCTGTCGGTATACAAAGTAACATGGCAGGGCGATTTTAATGCGTTTAAACCTTCAATGACTGCTAGCAACTCCATGCGATTATTGGTGGTTAATTTAAACCCTTTGGCAATTGACTTTTCAGTACCTTTATATTCGAGTAATGCGCCAAAGCCGCCAGGACCTGGATTCCCCAAACATGATCCATCGGTATACATAACAACTTTTTTCATTTATTTAATTTCTTTCTCAACAAGCGGTTTTTTTAAATTCTCATAAGAGTATACTTTGATAAAAACTCACAACAATAAAAAACTATGAGACAAATAGTACTAGATACCGAAACAACCGGCATAGACCCCGCTGATGGCCACAGGATCATTGAAATTGGTTGCGTTGAACTGATTGACCGAAAATTAACCGGTAACACCTATCACCAATACATAAATCCCGATAGGGAAGTTGAAGAGGAGGCGATTCAGGTTCACGGTATAACCAATGAATTTTTAGAAGATAAGCCTAAATTTAACGCCATAGCAGACGAATTTATCGCTTTTATTGAAGGCGCTGAACTAGTCATTCATAACGCCGCGTTTGACGTAGGCTTTATGGATCATGAGTTTAGACTCTGTGGCAGAAATCTCCCCCTTACCAATGACATTTGTTCGGTATTGGATACGTTAGAATTAGCTCGCCAAATTCGCCCGGGTAAAAAGAATAGCCTAGATGCACTTTGTAAAGCCTATCATGTTGATAATAGTCATAGGACGTATCACGGCGCATTGATGGATAGTGAGATTCTCGCCGAAGTTTACTTGTTTATGACAGGGGGCCAACGCAAATTAGGATTATCTGACGATGAATCATCCGATGGGCATCAACAAGAAGCCAAAATAACCAAACTTTCTTACCGTCCAAACTTAAAGGTTTTGCCTGCTTCTGCCGATGAACTAGCTATACATGAAGCATATTTAGATAGCATTGAAAAAAGTTCTAGCAAGGTTATTTGGCGTAGCGATAACCCATAAATACATTTCCTATTTGTGCGCTTGTGTTTGGTTGTTTGCCAGCACAGGCGTGGCGCCGTTATGGGCAAATCAAGACGATTTATCCGCAGAAGAGGTGTTACGAAAAGTAACGCCTATCGATAGTCAATATCACAATAGTATCCCACTTTTAAATAACAGGTTTAGAATCGACAGCGATGTTGCCGAAGTTACCTTAGTGTTTTTCCGTGATTATGGCTCAGCCCCTGTGGTATTAGTGCGCCCTGATGGTTCAAAGTTATATTTAGATAACGATAGTGTCGATGACAGTTACACCTGGTATGAAACAGATACATACGACATGATCGCGTTGAAAAATCCGATGCCAGGTCCATGGCAAGCCGTAGGGCGCATTCTGCCTGAAAGTCGGGTCATGGTTATTGCTGATATTCAGTTAGAAACGGATCCAATTCCTAAGCTTATTTTCTCCGGAGAAACGCTTAAAATGACCGCCAGATTAAGTAATGGCGGACAAAGCATTGATTTAAGCGAATTCAAAGATGTGGTTATCTTATCGGTGGATTTCGCTAGCACTAACAATCCAAATTATGAAAACTTTGGCCTAGGAAGTCGCAATGTTGCGCGCTTTGAAGATAATGGCATGGGGTATGATGAAAAAAACAGTGACGGTGTTTTTACTGGACAATTTAATCTACAAATAGCGCCAGGTGAATGGCAGCCTATTATTTCAGTGCGAACACCTTTGTATTCAAGAGAAAAGGTCTTAAATAAAATCGTTTTACAAAAGAGTCCTTTGTTTGTTTCTCATGTTGCCAATGAAACTGAAACAGGATTTCATCAACTGACCGTAGATGGCGATCCTGAAGCCATCAGCATGGCGACTTTGCTTATTGACGGTAATGTCAAACATCCAACGGGTGAAATCTCACGATTTTCAGTCACTGAAATGACCGATGGAAAGAAAGTTATTGATATTGAAAACACAGATTATGGTACCTATAGAATTAACATGACGGTATTTGCGCAAAGTATGACAGGCAGAGACTTAGTGCTAACGTTGCCTGAATATAGTTTTGAAACTATAGCGCCACCGCCACCTCCCGAACCTGTCGAAGCAGAAGGCTCTGAAACAGAAGGCGAATTAGCTGTTGTGGAAAAAGAAATCGAAGAAGAACCAAATTTTCTTGTGATTGGATTAATAATTAATTTTTCACTGATGCTAGTGGGGGGGGTAATCATATTTTTTATTGTTGATAAGCGTCGTAACCCAGACAATCCAATTCTGCAACGAATGAAAAATAAACTCGGAAAAATCAGCTTTAAATTTGGAAAAAAAGAGCAAACAACCGCTGAAAATGCCTAAGTTTGGACAATAATTCGCCAAGTTCACCAAACTGTAAAAAAACAAGTTGACTAGAGCAGATCAGAACCGTATTATCTGCGCCGCACTTCGGATTGAACACCGAAGTGACGATTTTGACATGCGGAGTGGTAGTTCAGTTGGTTAGAATACCGGCCTGTCACGCCGGGGGTCGCGGGTTCGAGTCCCGTCCACTCCGCCA